>DASTZT010000419.1:0-16550 GCA_035764225.1 Ktedonobacteraceae bacterium | reverse complement strand
GGTCTCATTATGCGTAACCAGTACTCCTCGCACGTCAGGGTGCATCTCAAGTTGGCGTGCTATTTCAGCGGGCTGAGCCGCCTGACCCCACGGTACCTCTATATGTCTGACGCGCAAGCCAAAAAGTTCTGAGATCTTAGCAAAGCGGTGGCCAAAGACGCCAATTGAGACAACCAGTACCTCATCGCCAGGCGAAAAACAATTCACGATAGCGGCTTCCATTGCTCCGCTTCCCGCGCTTGGAAAGCCAAGTATGGGCTGAGAGGTCTGAAAAAAGAACTGTAGGTTCTTTGTGACACGCTTGACAATCTCGCCAAATTCAGGCCCACGATGGTTGATCATTGGCCGAGACAAAACAGCCGCTATTTCTGATGGAATAGAAGTGGGTCCGGGGATACGTAGGTTCTCCATCAAGCTCTTCATCCTTTTCTCTGCAATCATAAAGCCATGCGCTCTGCTTAGCGCACTGATGCGGTTTTGGCTACTACATCGTCAAATCCTACAATATCAAACAGTGTAGGTACTGGGACGCAAAGTTCTTCCGCCTCAAGATTGCGATCATTTTGTAAAATCGTCTGACAAACTTTCTGCATGGCTGAATAAGCAGCCCGTAAAAGATGATTGGCATGGATAACGATATTCACTCCATGCTGAAAAAGCTCTTCATCTGTGACAGCATTGTAGGTCGTTGGTACACAGATCACTGGTTTGCGGGTGTTGAGTTCACGACAGATCTCTTCATACCCACACAGGAAGGCATATACTTCATCGGTAGTACGTTTTTTTGAATGGATCATAATCCCATCAACGTCAGCTTCCAAGTAAATTCGTGCTCGCATAAGAGCGTCCTCCACTCCCGCTCCGGCGATGAGACTTTCTAAGCGTGCAAAAATCATAAAATCGTTTGATAACAGGACATCCTTGCCCTGACGAATTTTTTGCGCAAAAACATGGGGATCTTCCAGATGATGGGTCGCATGAGTAGAGAGACTATTGCGTTTAGGATATTCTTTGTCTTCAACAACAATGGCCGATATTCCCATCATTTCTAACCTATTGCAGAAATACTGGAAATTAATCGGTTCACCTCCCGTATCACCATCAACGATGACGAACTTATCGGTAGCATTGCAAACTTCTTCTATCGTCTCTAATCGTCTTTCAATATTATTAAGCTCGCAATCGGGTAGGCCCTGAGCGGCTGAGGAGGTAAGGCTTGATACCCAGAGGCCATCGAAATGCATATTTCTAGCATCTTCGCCACAATAGCTGGCGGTACTTGCTACCAGGGCGGATAAACCATTGTGAGCTTCGACGATCCGTATGCCAGAACCATCTTGCAATATTTTTTTTAAGAGAGGACGCCGATCATCCGGTAATACCTTATACCGTAAGGTCATAGAATGCTCCTTCACCACAAACTTATTCAAGTATGATCTGTTTTTAGATTATCAAGACAGATGCCTTGTCCTAAAAACACAGAATGATTGTGCTCTTATCCTCAAAGGATAGTCTGAATAACCCAAAAAAGAGGCTATTCATACTTTTTGCAGTATAGCATTTTATTATTATATTACAAGCAACTTGTCTATATTGCAATATCCGAAGCACAAAAAACACAATAGTATAAACGAGCTTAGCGTATAATTTGGGGTATGAACTTCATAGTTATATCCTGACTATTGTCGTTAGCTTTAGTATTGCTGTGTAGTCTACCGACGTTTAGCCCAAATTAACGACGATGTATAGAGATGTCAGCAACACCTGCAAAGCCTACGGATTGAGCAATGAGTTACCCACGCTGAGCGAAGATGCTCTAGACGCATCTTTATTGCTATATTATCTGATGCATTTTTAAGAAAAAAGATCGTCGGGTATCGTTAAGTATCGTTTCTATGAAAAGTGCATGAGGTTTGTCTTTTATCAGCTTTTGTTGACTCTTGATAGCTTCGCTTAAGCTGCTTTCGTTTACAAGTTGAGCCACACGGGCAATCTTCTATGTAGTTGAAGCAGGTTGGTTACGAGACAACAACCGCCTGGGGGTGTTCAGAGCGTGAGAGTGCGGCACGCAACAGGGGACGGGCACGCTGGAAGTAGGTTTTGGCTGTGTTTTCGGGCATATTCAGCAGGCGTCCGATCTCTACAAAGGTCAGTTCTCTAGTGTAGCGCAAGAAGACGACGGAGCGCAGTTTGGGCGGCAGCGTCTGGATCGCCTGGCGAATCCTGTGCTGGAGTTCGTGCAGTTCCGCGATCTCTTCCGGCAATGGCTCAGGGTCCGGGATTACATTGATCAGCGATATCTCCTCTTCTTCGTCGCCTGACTCTAGCTCAGAGAAAAGGATGGGACGTTTTTTGCGTAACTCGTCGCGACAACGGTTGGCGGCGACCCGGTAGAGCCATGCCTTGAGCACGATGCTGGCGTGTTGCATTGGCAGGCTTGACCGCAGCTTGGGAATGAAGACGTAGAGTTGGAGAAAAACATATTGTAATATATCTGCTATTTGTTCATAATCATTAAAATAGTGATTGATAAAGTGAAATAATGGTAGTTGGTAACGTCGTACTAAGCTTTCAAAAGCATCGTTGTCGCCAGCAAAGGTTTGTGCTATTAAAATATTTTCAGAGGTTTCCAGGGCTTCTAGATCTGGATATTCTTGCTTTGTATGCGTTTGTTTGTACATAGTTATTGTGCTCCCAGAGCAACCATGAAGCCATTGGTCGGATTCAGTAGAGCCGCGAACACCGGGTCGCATGGTTGCTCTGCAATTGGGTAATTTATTCAGTTCGTAGGGCCACAATTGGGTCCATTCGCGCGGCACGCTGGGCCGGGTAAAAGCCGAAGACAATCCCAACAAATGCGGCAAAACCGAATGCCAGCAGGACTGCAAGCGGATCGAGCACAAAGGGGCTACCGCTCACCAGGGAATTGAGAAAGGCTCCGGTTACTCCTATAATCACTCCTACGAGTCCGCCCAGTGCGCTGAGCATGAGAGCTTCTATCAGGAATTGCGTCATCACATCGCTGGGATGGGCACCGATAGCGATACGAATTCCGATCTCGCGCGTGCGCTCAGTCACTGAGACCAGCATGATGTTCATAATGCCGATGCCGCCAACCAGCAGCGAGATTGCCGCAACGCTAATCAGCAATACGGTCAGCGATTGCGATGCAGCCTGAACGGTCTGCAAGATCTGCGACTGGTTCTGAATCGTGAAATCATCCGCCGCCGCATTGACGATACCGTGCTGCTGCTCCAACAGCTGCTGCATGCTCGTCTGCACGTCGTTAATATTGCTAGCATTATCCACCAGCACAGTGATGGAGTTGATCCTGGGAGTGCCAGAAACTCTGGTGACAGCCGTACTGAAGGGGATATAGACGACATCGTCAGCATTGGCTCCTCCGTTCGTACCTTTGGAGGCGAGTACTCCAATAACGGTGAATGGCACATTGCGGATGCGAATCTCTTGTCCAAGCGGATCAACTCCTACTGGCGTGAAGAGACTATCGACGATGGTCTGTCCGATCACTGCGACCGAAGTGCCGCTCTGTTCATCGGAATCGGAGATAAACGCGCCTTCCTGCATCTGCCAACCACCGAGTTGTAGGAAGGATGGGTAAACGCCCTGAACCCCGGTAGACCAGTTCTGGTTTTGATAAATGACCTGTCCGCTCGCATTGATGGATGGGCTGGCGGCGGTCACATGTGGCACCTGCGCGGCGATAGCGTCAGCATCGCTTTGCGTGAGCGTCTGAACCGTGCCGGCCCCCTGTCTGACTCCTCCTACGTTGGCGCTGCTGGGCCTGACAATCAGTTCGTTCGGGTTCAGACGTGAAAGGCGCTGGTTAATGACTGCCGCGTTGCTCTCGCTGGTCGAGATCATCATAATCACGGCTCCTACGCCAATGATGATGCCGAGCGAGGTAAGCAGCGAGCGTAGCTTATTAGCCCGCACAGCTTCCAGGGCGCTGATACAGCTTTGCAGCAGAGCGAACGTGCCCCGACGGCGTGTAGAGCGCCACTTGCGCGGATGCTGCGGGGGGATGGATGAGCGTGTGGACGGTGCAACTGCTCCGTTTTGGGGAGTTTTGATTGGTAATGTTGCCTGGCTCTCGGATTTCGCTATTTTCATCAAGACACCTTCTTCTCTTCTAAAGGCAGTTGCGCCAATTGCTCCTTTGCTACCTGAGGCTGCTCGTTAATCACATCGTCAACGATGCGCCCATCACGGAATACGACTTTGCGGCGGCAGTAAGAGGCGATATCCGGCTCATGCGTTACCAGGACAACCGTCATGCCTTGCGAGTTCAGTTTTTGCAGGATGGTCATAATTTCCAGGCTAGTGCGGCTATCCAGGTTGCCGGTTGGCTCATCTGCCAGGATCAAGGTGGGAATCGTGACCAGCGAGCGGGCAATCGCAACGCGTTGCTGTTGCCCGCCTGAAAGCTCCATTGGACGATGATTCGCCCGCGAACTGAGTCCGACCATTGCTAAGGCCCACTGGGCACGCCGTCGGCGCTTTTCCGGTGGCATACCAGCGTAAACGAGCGGCAACTCGACATTGGCCAGCGCGGTCATCCAGGTCAGGAGGTTAAAGCTCTGGAAAACGAAACCAAGCTTCTGATTGCGTACATCAGCCAGTTCGCCCACACTCATCTGGCTGACCGGGATGCCGTCGAGCAGATATTCTCCGCTCGTCGGTCGATCCAGGCAGCCGACAATGTTCATCAGCGTCGATTTGCCAGAGCCTGATGGACCCATGATGGCAACCATCTCGCCCGGAGCAATGTCCAGGTCAATGCTGCGCAGGGCGGGCACAATCGTGCGACCCATGATGTACTGTTTGCTAAGCTTCTGCAAACGAATGATCGGCGGTGATTCGCGCAAGTTCACTGGCTGTTCGTGCTGTTCCATCGCTTTTAGCCTCCACCGCCACCAAAGCGACCGCCGCCGCCACCAGCACCGCCGCCGCCGCCAGCACCACCACCAAAGATGCCGCCACCACCAGCGCCACCAGCACCGCCTCCCTGTCTGCCAGCGCCACCATTGGCCGGAGTAGCTGTGCCACCTGTTTGTCCGGTGACGACCTGATCGCCTTCTTTCAGGCCGGATGTGACCTCTACGAACTGTCCATTATTCAGCCCGGTCGTAATCATGATCGGAGTGAGCTTGCCGTTGCGCAATTGTAGCACAATCCTATTCGGATTGGCCGATCCCTGTGCGCCGTTTTGCCCACGCTGACCACCAAAAACCGATGCCAGGGTAGCGCGATCAATTTCCCCATTTTGCAGTGCAATAGTGGGGAAGCTCAGGGCAGATGCAGGGATGAGCACCGCGTCAATGCTTTGTGCCGTTGTGATATTGACGGTTGCCGTCATACCCGGATAGAGATGTAGATTGTTCAAACTATTCTGATCAACCACCAACATGACAGGATAGGTCACAACGTTGGAGGTGGTCTGTCCAATCGTCTCAATGGCGGTCACGCTGGCGCGAAAAGTGGCGGAAGGATAGGATGTGACGGTAAACTGCGCAGGCTGACCTGGCTGAACGTTGCCAATATCGGCCTCGTTGACCTGGGCCGTAATGGTCAGTTTGCTTGTATCGGTCAGGATGATTAATGGTTGTGAAGCCGTTCCGCTGGAACTGCCACCGCCTGAGCCGGTACTCTGTCCGATAGCCCCATTAATCGCGGCCACTGTTGCATCCACAGGAGCTGTCAGAACCGCGTTGGTATTGGCGCTATCAATGCTATGTTGCGCGGCATCGCGTTGCGCTATGGCTCTGGCGAGCGCGCCCTGGGCCGATGTTACCTGAGATATGGCCGAGGCGTTGCTGGAATTCACCTGATTCTGAGCTTGCGCGAACTTATCCTGGGCCACCTGTGTACAGTTAGGAGGTGGCGTAGATGGAGCTGGTGTACCTGGGCCTGGGGTCGGCGTTGGCTTGCTACAGTTGCTTAGATCCGTTTGTAACTGGTCATGAGCAGCATTGAGGGATGCCGCATTAGAGTTCTGGGTATTGGTCAGGCCGACTTCTGCCGCATTCAGGCTCGTCTGCGCGGAGCTTACTCCAAGCTGAGCCTGGGTGAGGCTATCCTGAAGCGCGGTCATATCAACGCTGAGCTTGGCAAGCACCTGACCTTGCTTGACATGTTGACCAATCTGTACATCAATCTCGCGTACCTGTCCAGCCGCCGAAAAATTCATATTATATTGCGCGTTGGCATTAATCGGGCCAGTGGCTGAGATCTTCTGACTGATATTGCCAATCGTCGCGGCTGTTTGCGTAAAGCGCACGGCGGGCGGCTTGCTGAACTGGTAATAAAGGGCGGTACCCCCGCCAATCAAGCTCAGCAGTAAGACGATGACCAGCGCGATCAGCCAGAGGCGACGACGGCGCGGCTGCTCTAATTTGAGAGCGACCATCTCCGTTTCGGTTGTATCCTCATCTAAAAGAGGCTGGAGTTTCAATTCTACATCTTCTGACGACATCATATGCTTTTAGCCTCCGGTAGTTGAGCGGTTGTTGAGCATGCCCGGCAACAGGATCGTGATGTTCTGAGCTGCCACTGTTCCTTTGCTATCGGCCTGGCCGGTCAGCGTAATAGTGACACCTGTTTTGAGATCGGCGGAGGTTGCTGTGACAACTTGTGTGATCTGGGTGTCTTTGGTGAGCGTGATGGTAAAGTCCGAACCATTGGCCTCGGTCACGGTAAGGGCGGTGCCGTTGATCTGGCCAATGGTGCCCGTGACGCCTCGTGCCCCGTTTGCATTATTGCCGTTGGCCCCATTACCGCCATTGCCGCCGTTTCCACCATTGGCCGGGCGAGCTGGTCGGCAGGCCGCATTAGCATTATTATTTCTTCGCTGCTGCCCATTGCCTCCTTGCCCGTTGCCGAAGTTGTTATTGGCTCGGTTAGTGATGGCAATTCTGGTCGCGGCATAGGTATTATCTGGTTGCTTACTGACCTGGACCGCTACAAAGCCACCCTCTTTCAGCGTGCCTGGGTCCATTGCGGCCTGGCGCTGAATACGCGTGGTGCTTGAGTAGGTGGCTGTGACGCTTTTCCCTTGTAGATTGGTGATGGTCAGAGTGTTGTTGTTAACGCTCTGCACTGTGCCTGCAATGGTGCGAGGCCGTAAGGCAACACAGGCTGTTGCGGTGGCAGAGGTGGACGAGAGAGACGAGGTGGAGGCAGAAGAGGTGGGAACAGAGCCGCAGCCAGCAATTGCGGCTGCCAGCGCAAATAAAAGGGTTGCTCCTCCTGCTGCCCGTTTGAATAGTCGAAGTGCATCCATAGGTGTATGTCTCCTTTAAGGTCTCTTTTTGGCTGTTTTTACACCGGCTTTTCCATGTTCCACACTAGAAATTACTCAAAAACTTTGGTCTGGCCATTCACTTTGGCGGAATGAGGAATCCAGTACTGCGGCCCCATGCTCCAGAGTAAGCTTGCCATGTCACCATATTTTGGAACGGAAGCCCATCAAGATACGTATTTACTATTGGTACTCTCGGCTTACTGCCTCATAATCTACCATAGAGTCTTTAGGAAACTCTCAGGTAATTGTAAAATGTTTGTATGGAGATTCAAGTGCTTCAATTAATTTAATCTGGCTCTCATAATAGAGACATCATCGAGTACTTCGGCTAGTATCATCGTTAAAGTTGACAATTGGGGGCGGGCTTAAGTAAGATAACAGGGTAGTCATAATCAGCTATAAAAAGTTTGCGATGATACGTAAGTATAAATTACTCGATATAATTTGAGGTGCATGGAGAGGATCGGTGCATGTATAGAACGCCGCCCCAGGAAGAAGATTCCCATCAGCCAGAGCTTTCCTATCCGCAGCGGCGCAGAGAAGCCGCCGCTCTCAGAAGGCGACAGAAGCACTTCTATAGCGACGAACATCCCGAAGTTCCCAAAGTCAGGCGGGCTTCGCTAAACTCTGATACACCTTCTGCGATCCCGGCAACTACCAGGAAGTATGTCCGCCGTAAGCAGGCGGAGCAGGAGGAGGTGGCACCAGAGACCGAGCCTGTAGAGGCTCAGCACGTTTCTCCCACAACGCATAAAATTATGGTGGCCCAGCGCAGGCGTCCAGCCGTCTATGAGCCACCATCAACGTCTTATCGTCGCGCTCCGTTGCGCAAGCGACGTAGGCGGCATCATCCATTATTGCAGGCGGTTAACGGTAATCGCACTGTGGCGGTCAGGGCTACTATAGCTTTTCTCGCCGCTTTAATCATTCTGCCGGTTGCCTTTAATCTGATCCAAAATGCTGCCCATGGGCCACAATTGCTCAGTATTGTGACGGCAGGCTCCAACGACGGTCAACCTCAGACGCAGCCGACGGCTGATCCGCATCAAATTGTGCTTGCACCGCCCAATAGCAACCATCCAGCCCCGCCAGTCTTTGCGACAGCCGCGTACCTGATCGATGCGGATACCGGCGCGACGCTCTATGCCTACAATCCTTTTATGCACCTGCCCATGTTAAGTACAACGAAGCTAATGACCGCTCTGCTCGCCGTCGAGCATGGCAATCTCGACCAGCAAATCACGATCAACGACGCGATTAGTCGCGATCTCAATACTCTGTCAGCCGATAGCTCGCTGATGGGCATCAAGAAGGGCGAGACGTATACGTTGCGCGATCTGCTCTATGGCCTGATGCTGGCTTCTGGCAATGATGCGGCTGTTGCCATTGCTGATACCGTATCGGGCAATCTGCAGGGCTTTGTGAACCAGATGAATCAGCGGGCAAATCAGCTCGGTTTATACGATACGCACTACATGAACCCGCATGGGCTGCTGATGACGGGACATTATTCGAGCGCGCACGACCTTGCGATGTTGGGCCGGGTCAGTCTGGGTAATCCTATTATTCGTCAGATCAGCGGCACCAAAGAGTATCATATCCTCAAAACCGCTGCTCATGCGGAACATGACCTTTTTAATGGCAACCAGTTTCTCTGGTGGTATCCTGGGGTAGATGCCGGGAAACCAGGCTGGGATGGCGATAAAAATTTTGTGCAGGTGATCTCGGTCACGCGCAATCAGCATCATCTCATCGGCGTTACCATGCATACAAACGACTGGTGGACCGATATGCGCGACCTCATGAATTGGGGCTTCAACTCGTTTAACTGGGTTTCGCCCTATAATGCCGATCTCGCTGGCCCTATCCCTTACGATAATCTATGGGACTTCTTTGTGCGGGATAAAAAGGAAAATACTATTCCGACGGCTGATCACGGACGTTATTACATTTACACCGGGTATAGCGTCTCTGATCCGGTGCTGACCTACTTTGATAAGAATAATGGCTTAAAGCAGTTTGGTTTTCCTCAGGGGCCACCCGAACGAACGCTGAATACCATCATTACGCAGAAATTCGATCACGGCACCATTCGGTGTGATGTGAGCACAAGGCAATGCCAGCTAGTGTAGGTAAGGTATTTTTCCACAATGGTTACCATGTTCCTACATTGTGAGCTTTTTCATTGTTCCTACTATCCATCTTTGTTATACTGCAAACGATCTGATAAATGTCGCCTTGCATTTCTCCCGACGTGTCGTTCCTCTCATGGGCGATGCCGAACGCGGATGGGCACAAAGGCCAGTTTTTCATAAAACGTCTGTGAAGTTTACGCTAATAGGTAATAAGTTCTATGGTAACAGAAAGTTCTAAAGCATCTGAAACAGATGTCAGCCAGGCCATTGCCACGCCCACCGGCCTGGAAAGAGCGCGCCTGGCCCTCGCTATCTCAGCGGGCAAGCTGGCAGGTGCATCGGGGCGTCTCTTGCATATTGGCGGAGGCACCAGCCTTCCCGGCATGATTGCACGTCGCATCGATCCCAACGTCCTCAAAGCGGTGGTGGGCGCGAGTACCGCTAAAAAGATTGTGATTACGGGCAGCAACGGCAAAACAACGACGGCCCGTATGACTGCCGCGATTGCCGATGCCGCCGGGCGTCGCGTCTCGCAGAACCGCACCGGCTCTAACCTTTTGCAAGGAGTTACCTCTGTCGCTGTAAACTTCGCCGATATTTTTGGCAGGCTGGACAGCGATGTGCTGCTCTTCGAGATTGACGAGGCCACGATCCCCCTGGCCGTACCGGAAATTCAGCCCGATGTCGTGGTTATCACCAACATTTTCCGCGACCAGCTGGATCGCTATGGTGAACTCTATGCCGTTGCCAGGGCGCTCAACAAAATGTTGGAGGATCTTCCCTCCTCAGCGACCGTGCTGTTAAACGGCAACGATCCCCAGGTGGCCAATTTTGGAGCGAACACGCGGGCGCGTCGGCTCTTCTTCGGCCTGGAGACGATGGAAGTGGGCACGCCTGTACCTGAGCAATCAGCCGATATCGTACGCTGCATCCTTTGCCATCATGATCTGAATTACGAAGTGGCTTATATGTCGCACCTGGGCATCTATCGTTGTCCAGACTGTGGCTACACCTTGCCCCAACTGGATATCGCGGTGACCTCCGTCCAGCTTGCTGCCGATGGCGCTGGCCTAACCCATGTGACGATGCGCACTCCTCTAGGCGAGATGAAGCTTGATATACCTCTTCCGGGGCTGCATAACGTCTATAATACAGCGGCGGCCATTGGAGCGGCGCTGGCGGCTGGCTTCGACCTGGACAAAGCGCAAACGGCCTTAAGCCAGATCCGGCCCGCTTTTGCGCGCCTTGAGAAAATTCAAGCGGGAGACAAAACCATCTATCTCACCTTCGTCAAGAATCCAACCTCGTTTAACCTGATGCTGCGCTTGATTGCTCTGCATTCCGGCAAGAAGCACCTGTTGCTGGCGGCCAGCCACACGGTGGTCGATGGTGAAGACTTTGCCTGGCTCTGGGATGTGGATATAGAGGAGATTGCCGACACCATTGAGGATGCGGTTTGCAGCGGCAACAAGCCCGAAGAACTGGCTATGCGCCTGAAGTATGCTGAGGTGCCGACGGATATCATTAGCGTGATCCCTGATCGCGAGGCCGCCCTTGATGCCGCGCTCAAGAAGGTTGAGCCGGGCGGGTCACTGTATATTATGAGCAGTTATACGCCAACCCAGGAGCTACGCAGGGTGATGCAAAAACGCGGTTGGGTCAATCCTTTTTGGGAGGAGTAGAGGGATGAGCGAACAGGTGAAAGACACCGGCATGGTGCTGAAAATAGGGCATCTTTATCCCACATTGATGAGCGTGGCGGCGGACCGGGGCAATCTGTTTTCGATTCAGAAACGCTGCCAGTGGCGTGGCATCGCGACAGAAGTCGAGCACATTTACGTCAAACAAACGCCTGATTTTACAAAATATGACTTGATTTTGTTTCACGGCGGCGCGGATCGCGAGATGGAGATCGCTTCGGAGGATATCCAGGCGAAGGCTCCCTCACTGCATGAGGCTGCCGAAGCGAATGTCGTGTTTCTCAGCGTCTGTGCGGGCTATCAGCTCCTGGGGCACTATTACAAGCCGTTCCAGGAACAGGAACTTAAGGGGGTCGGGCTGCTTGACCTTTATACTGAAGGGAGTGGCACGCGTTTTATGACCCATATGGTGCTGGAGTGCGATTTTCCAGAAACGGGGCGAAAAACGCTGGTGGGCTATGAGAACCATAGCGGGCGTACCTACCTCGGTTCGAACGCTCGCCCACTTGGCAAGGTGCTGGCGGGCTGGGGCAATAATGGCAAGGACGGGTTTGAGGGAGCTTGTTACAAAAATGTCTTTGGCACCTATCAACATGGCCCTGTGCTCCCCAAAAATCCCTGGTTCACCGATCTCTTGCTCCAGCGCGCGCTGGAGAGACGCTACGGCAAAATCGAACTGGCTCAGCTTGACGATGCAACGGAGAACGCCGCGCACGATGCCGCACTAAAACTGGGCATGGAGTTCAAGGGCACGGTTTCGGCCATTGAGGCCGTTCCGTGGAAAAGATAAGTTTAGCAAAGGATAGCCTGCATGCCAGCAAAACATACCTTGAGAGTGCTATTAGTTTTATGCCTTCTGGTCGGTTCATTGCTGGCCTGCAGTCTGGTACCGGATGTGAGTGTCAACGGCACTCCAGTTGTTTCGAGCACGCCTGGAACATCTCAAGATACGCCACAACTCGATCACTGGTTCCAGGGATCGCCCGGTGTGGAGGTGCGCTCGGAGCACTGGAAAAGTCCCGGCGATAACGAGGATATTGTCACGATTGTGCGCATCGATCTGCACAAAGTACACTTGCAAGTTGCTTATCAGCCCAATCAGCCTCTCTTGATGAGCGAATGGATGAAGCAGACCAACGCCTTAGCGGTCATCAATGGGGGCTACTTTGACTCCCATAACCAGCCAACCGCGCTGTTAATCTCCGATGGCCAAACATACGGCACCTCGTACAGCGGCTTTGGCGGTATGCTCTCCGTTGACAATCAGGGCAATGTCTCGTTGCGCTCGTTAAGCCAGCAGCCTTACGATCCCAATAACGAGCAACTTCAGCAGGCCACCCAATCATCGCCAATGTTGATGGTCAACGGCAAACGCACACAGTTTGATGCTAACGCTGCCAGCAGCCGTCGCAGCGTGGTCGCTATCGATACGCAGGGTAGATTGCTACTGATCGCCAGCCCGAACCAGGCATTCTCGCTTGATGAACTGGCTGACCTGCTCGCCTCCTCCGATCTTTCGATCAAGACCGCTCTCAATCTCGACGGCGGCGCTTCCACAGGTTTGTACGTGCATTCAGGC
Source organism: Ktedonobacteraceae bacterium (assembly GCA_035764225.1). Taxonomy (GTDB): domain Bacteria; phylum Chloroflexota; class Ktedonobacteria; order Ktedonobacterales; family Ktedonobacteraceae; genus DASRHT01. The sequence continues at coordinate 3,812 of DASTZT010000419.1, read as the reverse complement.
AGTCAGCAAGTAGTGATAGACCCATTGACACCCTTGCCGATTGTGATAGTCGTGAAATAGAATCGGAGAGAACAGGCAGGGCGAGGAGGGCAAGCGCAAGGCCCCTTCCCATCCACGCCGCCTCCCCTTGCCCCTACCGCTGCGGACCAACGTTACGGTTCCCGTTCGCGGATCTGGTTGTGCGAAGAACCGCGATGTTGGGGTGCTGGTAGGGGCAAGGGGATGGGATGCGGGGACGAGGGGGCCTTGCGCTTGCCCTCCTCGCCCTGCTTAGCTGCTCACCTTTGCTGCTGTTTCAGCTAAACGCGAAGAGTAGCCCCATTCGTTGTCATACCAGGCCGCCACCGAGACAAGATTGCCCTCTTGAACCTGGAGCAGTGGTAAATCGATGTATGACGACATCCACTCCCAATGCCTGCCAGTCTGGCACCTCTTTTGAAAGCGGTTTTCAACATAGATCGTCCAATGCGCCCAAAGCCGTAAATTGCAATGTTACTGCTCACAGAATGGCCTTTCTTTTGCTCTCTAAAAGTTTTTACGCACAACCGCAAGTTTAAGCGGTTGTGGCTTTTTTACAAAGTATACCAGCGACGATGGAGAAAAAAATAGATTTGATCCTAGTGTTGAAGATTGACGACCTCCTGCCACACTCGTCAGGAGGTCGCCAGATGCAAGCTTCTCAATGCGCGGCGGTTTGTTTTGGCTGGTAGCTGCCAACTTCGGCGCGGAAGCTGATGGCAAGGCGATTCCAACCATTGATGGTGATAATCGCGAGCGAGAGGTTGGCCAGTTCCTCATCGGTAAAGTGAGGCTTGACGCGGTTATAAAGCTCGTCAGAGACATCATTTTCGGCAATCAAGGTGAGTGCCTCGGTCCATTCCAGGGCGGCTCGCTCCCGTTCGCTGTAAAAGGGCGCTTCTCGCCAGGCGGAAAGGAGATAGAGGCGCTGCTCGCTCTCTCCGGCTGCTCTAGCATCTTTGGTATGCATATCAAGACAATATGCGCAGCCATTAATCTGAGAAGCCCGCATCTTGATGAGTTCAATCAGCGAAGACTCCAGACCGCAATTTCTGACGTAGTGTTCAAGCTGGCCCATTGCCCGGTAAACTCCAGGCGCAGCTTTAGTATGGTCAAGGCGAGTGGTCATAAGTAGAATCGCTCCTTCTAATGGTTGCATTTATTCATGTAACCAGCTATACTATCGTGAACAACTTCTATCTAAGATTATACATCCCGTTGATCCATCCATCAGAAGAGAGGAATAGATGGCCAAAACAGCTTCTCATCCTATCACTGCCTCACGTTCAGTTGCACAAACACTTTTACTCAGTTGTGGCATACTCGCGTCCGTCATTTTTACCGCAGCATACTTAATTGAGGGCGCGTTACACCCTGGCTATGATCTGATGCGTCAGACTATTAGCTCGCTTGAAATGGTTAGCAATGGTTGGACGCAGCAAGTAAATTTCATCGTCTTTGGTCTCTTGCTTGCTGTGTTTGCAGTGGGAGTACGAAAGGAACTCGCGGGTGGTTTTGGCGCAACTGCGTTTCCGATTTTGCAAGTATTGGTGGCACTGGGTCTGATTATCTCAGGAATATTCGTTGCTGAGCCGCTTCATACGACTGGCGATTATATTACCTTTCTTTCTGCCGTCGTGAGCCTTTTCGTGATTGCCCGCAGATTCGCGCAAGAGCCTCATTGGGGGATAGGATGGGTGCTGTACTCAATTGGCAGCGCGTTTCTCATGATGGGCTTCCTCGCCGCTTTTGGCTTCGCGCTCAGTCATGGTGGAGCTGCGGGTTTATTTGAAAGGCTTGCTGGTCTTGTCCGGTCGCTCTGGACCATTCTCTTTGTGGGACGATTGTTGCTGGGCGCAACGTTGTCTCCTCGGCACTAGATTTCAAACACTTTCCAACTTAATGACCAGATCAAACTGAGTAATACCCCTCTTCTTTGCATGCCCCAAAAAGTCGCAATAGCATCGTATACAATGCATATATGTACTATATATGAATACATGCTAAAGGAGAAAAAGTTATGGCACAACGTGCAAAAGCAGAACTAGCCAGTGTTGAAGAAGCTGTTCAAATGGTCGTTAAATATGCGCAGGAAATTTGGCCTACAAGCGATGATTATAGCAGTGCTCTGCATAACTATGGCCCGATGCAAGGCTTTGCATATTACATCAAAAATGGCGATGCCAAGAAGTTGCAAGATGCCTGGAGAGAGCTGAAACAGGTCAAGGTAGGGGAGGATACCTACTATACCAATGCCGGGAAATCTCAATCAGGAAAACTTCTGCAAGTAGACCTGCGCTTAACCTATCAGGAAGATGGTCAGGGCACGATGCTCAATTTCCACTTTCCAACACAAGCATACTTCCAATAATCGGTGAAGAATGGTCAGGGGTAACACTCCTGACCACCCTTCAATGCAACGACACTCTGATGACTTTGACCAATAAAATTACTATATTTTCACTTGACATTTCTATATTTGATGTCTATACTTCCCATCAAGAGGAGGCAGCAGGGGCTTACAGCTCTCTTAACCCCCTTGATGGGATTGGAACTTAGTACGACCTGGCGAACACCGCCTCGCAGGTCGCCGGTTTGCCGGTGTAGAAAGCTGGTCCCTGCACGCCTCCTTCGGGCTGGTCAAACGGGATAACGCGCAATGTCGCTTTCGTCTCTTCCTTGATCGCCAGCTCCGCCGCGCTATCGGGTGCCCATTTGACGCGCACAAAGCCGCGCTTCTCCGCGATGATGTGCTTGAACTCTTCGTAGTCGTCGGTGTAGTAGGTATTTTTCTCACGAAATTCCAGCGCACGCTGGAATAGTCCGCGCTGAACCTCTTCCAATAAAGCGGGCAGGCGCATATCCAACGCATCGACGGAGACGGCTTCTTTGGCGCGATTGTCGCGTCGCACCAGCATCACGCTATTGTTCTGCACGTCGCGCGGCCCGATCTCCATACGCACGGGAACGCCGCGCATCTCCCACTCGTTGAACTTCCAGCCCGGTGTATTTTCGCTCATATCCACTTTGACGCGCACCTTGCCCTTGAGCATCTTCTCGACCCGCTCTACCAGTTCGCTCACGGCTGTTCGCTCGTGCTCTTTGCGCCAGATCGGCACAATCACGACCTGGTGAGGGGCGACATGCGGCGGCAAGATTAAGCCAGAGGCGTCACCATGAACCATAATCAGGCCGCCGATGACGCGGGTGCTCAGCCCCCAGCTCGTGGTGGCGCAATGCTTACGTTGTCCGTCGGCGTCCAGGTACTGAATATCGAAGCTCTGGGCGAAATTGGTGCCGAGGTTGTGGCTGGTGCCTGATTGTAGCGCCTTGCCATCGCCCATCATCGCCTCAATCGAGTAGGTGCGGAGCGCGCCAGCAAATTTTTCGTTCTCGCTCTTCAGTCCTGCCAGGACCGGGATGGCAAGATCCTCCTCGGCGAAGGCGCGATAAACCTCAAGCATGGTGCGGGTGCGTTCTTCTGCTTCCTCGATATTGCGGTGGGCGGTATGGCCTTCTTGCCACAGGAATTCGGCGGTGCGCAAGAACAGGGTGGTGCGTTTCTCCCAGCGCATCACGTTGTTCCACTGATTGATGAGCAGGGGCAGATCGCGATAGCTCTGTATCCAGCGGGCGAAGCTATGGCCGATGATGGTCTCGCTCGTCGGACGGATGGCGAGCGGCTCCTCCAACTCTTCGCCGCCGCCGCGTGTGACCCAGGCTACTTCGGGCGCGAATCCCTCGACGTGCTCGGCCTCGCGCTCCAGAAAACTGCGCGGAATCAGCAAGGGGAA
>DASTZT010000418.1:0-7693 GCA_035764225.1 Ktedonobacteraceae bacterium | reverse complement strand
GTATCTATTTCAATCCAATGTTATAGGAAGACAGAAACCAGCATCTTCTATGAACATGTACGAGCAGCGGCTAAAAAAGTTGTAATCTTTTGTTGAAGTGTAACACGACTCTGCCATGCTGACAAGAGGGTCAGTACTTCCACAAAGCAAGAAAGCAGGCAATGGAGATGAAAAAAAGTTCACAGCAAGAGGCGCTGATCTAGAATAAAAGGAGCAATTGGTGGAGAAAGTGAAGTAATATTCATGGTCGCAAACACAAAAGTTCTGAACGTTGGATAGTGCTGGAAAACTGCTAACTGCGGGCTAGAAGCCCAGGGTAGACCACTGCAACCGACGTTTGTAGTATCAGTTTAGCCTGTCTTCTTTTTAAAAGAATTTCAAGAAAAGCTTCTCTTTAATCCCAAATGCCGTATAGTATTAGATATTGACAAATATCTATCTTATACTGTGCTGTTCGTATGTAAGAGATAAATTAAAAAAGTTTTTTGCCCTACTGCGCTGTCTCACGGACTCAGGAAAGTTTTCGCGTGTTGCGCTAGCCATTGTATGGCTAAGGGACGCTCACTAGCTATTCGTCGCTGAAATAGTCGAGGTCCATTTTCTTCACAACGTATCTCGACTCTTCTGTGACGCCCACATCATGATCGATCATGAGCTGTGCAAGTTGTTCTCCATCAATCAGGATGATTTTTAGGTTATCGATACCACTAGCATACTCTATTGCTTGTTGAGAAAAGTTTGAAGTGGTGATAAGGACGCCTTTACGTGCTTTTCTTCCTATTAATGCCCCGGCAAAACCTTGTACGACTGGTCTTGTTACAGTTCCTTCCCATCTTTTTGCCTGGAGGTAAATTGCATCTAGCCCTAATTTATCCTCTTTAATTATGCCGTCTATTCCTCCGTCCCCAACCTGACCAATGGCCTGCCCTGCATCTTTTCTGGAACCCCCGTATCCCATAGCAATGAGTAAGTCCACAACAAGATTTTCAAAAAACTTTGGCGGGCTATTTTTGATGCGCTCCAGGATTTCCTGGGCCAGATTTTGTCTCAGATTTTGATAACTCGTATCTAAGATTTCTTGCGGCGTTTGGCTCGTCTTTTCAATAATTTCTTGAGGAGCTTCAGTATCTCCGTTTATTTTATTGCTCTTGTTCTTAAATTCAAGAAATTCAGGAAATTGTTCTAAATACTTAATATTGATTAGAGGGGGATGTTCTTTAAGTACTCCGCTCCCTTGCTCAGTGATGCGGAACTTTGATCTTCCAGTAGGAACTATGAGATTGGCTTTTACCATATATGTTCTCGCCCAATGGACGCGATTATCAAATTTGCGTTGTTTTCCACTAGGAAGGAGTTCTTTTCTGTCCTGGTCATTGAGATTAAATTGTTGGGCTAGGATTTCCGTGGCTTCGCTAAGGCTGTGTTCGTTTTGATCTCCGGCGATTTTTAAAAGAGGGAGCATAAGACTCTGAAAGTCGGGAACTGCCATCTTCAACCTCCTACAGGTCCATTTCCGTATATTTGCGATATCCGCAGTAAAAATTGTACGTGGCGTAATAATAACATGAAAGGGTTAGGGTGCCTAGTAGGAACCTTGCAGGCGGGGTTTAACATCATCATTACTTTCATAGGGTAAATTGCCTACGATTTCATCATGAATCCCCTCATAATTTGTTAAAAAGCCCGTCAAGGATGTTCAAATATGGGTATGGAGAAATTGCTTGTAGAGATATAAAATGCGTTTAGACAATACACACTCTCTAACTGGGAAATGGTGCTTTTGATAGGGGTAATTTAGAATAAATAAGTAGGAGGGGTAGCGGTGAACGCGAAAGATATTGAACGTTACCTTACATTGGTTGGCCGGGAACTAAAGGATGTAGGTGTGCAAGAGCCTATCCAGTTGCTTCTTATTGGCGGTGGGTATATGCTCACACAAGTTAGGGGTAGTCGGGCTGCGACAGGTGATATTGATACTGTGTGGGTAAATCCTGAATTTTATTCGGATTCTGAAATTTATCGGCGTTTTGAGATGGCTGTTCGTTTAGTAGCAAGCGATGAGAATTTAGAGCAGTCGTGGTTGAATACTAGAGTTACTGAATTTGTGCTTAATGCTGGACCGTTGCCAAAAATAAAATTGTGGAGGAAGTTTGATGTATTACAGGTGTATCTTCCTCCGAAGGATTTTATTTTAGCCCTCAAGCTTGTTGCGGCCAGAGAAAAGGATAAGGCAGATATTCAAGTACTTTGTTCACAACTCCATGTTACTACTCGTAGAAAAGCACAGATGGTTATTGATAAGTATATTAACAAATGGACCCAAAGGAATAGTCGGGTTGCTACGAAGCTAGATATGTTTTTTGAGTAGTAGCTAATAGTAGAGAGGAGTTATTTCTCATTTCCCAATTTTTATGGCAAAAATTGGGTACAATAGCAGAAACGAGATTTATTGAGGAAGGGGGTATATTCAGCATGAAAAAGGGTCACTTACAAACAATGAGAGTCGCTTTCCAAGAGATTTGTGCTGGAGAGAGGGAGTGGACGGCATTGGGTAACTTCATGAATTATTGGTATGAGTATGCTAAGGATAGACGGGAAGATTTGGTTATGGACCCTCTTCCAGCTTATGATGCGAGGTCTTCCTATCAACATCAATGGGCGGTGTTTTGTGCCGCTTCCGTTGAGTGGTTCTGCAACAGGTATCATGTGTCTTGTCCAGAGTGGGTCTATGACCCGAAATATAGTTTGTCTGAACCCTGGTTTTTTTATGTGCATGAGCCTGTGAAGTCCAGACTTCTTCAAACGACTCCACAAGAGTTTGTAAAGCGTAACATATTTTGTGGGGACAATTGTTATACGAATAAGTGGGAGTTAGCGGAACAATATCAGTAATGTCGTCGGAGCGTCTTTTTAACGTGGCCTGTGGAGCAGCTTCTTCAGTGAGTGGGGCGAGAGGGAGTCGAACCCTCACGACCTTGCGGTCAGGGGATTTTAAGTCCCCGGCGTCTACCATTCCGCCACCGCCCCAGGGTACGAGATGATAGTATCATGCGGACGGGTTTTCGTCAATCACTTTTTTTGCTTTTTCCCAATTTTCTCATTCCGCTTAAGCCCAACTGGCGGCACGGCGAAAAATACTAGCTCCGCTTTGCGAGTGTTGACGCCAATGGGTATCTAAGGCATAATACAAATCGTGCGGGAGTGAAAAATCGTTCATATAAAGAAACCAGCCAGGTAGATGAGTGATGCATAACGATGCCGGAAACCACAATATCCCCCCAGATCAGCTCGTACGGGGTAAGTACGAGGTTATTGTCGTTGGCGCGGGCCACGCTGGCTGTGAGGCGGCTCTGGCTTGCGCTCGTATGGGTCGCAAAACGTTGCTGTTGACGATGAATCTGGATAGTATTGCGTTGATGCCGTGCAATCCCTCTATGGGAGGACCGGCCAAAGGCCACCTGATTAAAGAGATTGATGCCCTCGGTGGCGAGATTGGGCGCAATACTGATCGGACGTTTATCCAGATTCGCCTGCTGAATACCAGCAAAGGCCCTGCCGTGCAGGCGTTGCGAGCACAGTGCGATAAGCAGGCGTACCGTCTGGCGATGAAGTATGTCTTGGAGAGCCAGCCGGGTCTGGAGCTGAAGCAAGTGACGATTGCTCGCTTGTTGAGCCATACCAACGACGATGGACGACATGTGATTACTGGCGTTGTGACGAACAATGGCTGGCTGTACGAGGCCGATGCGGTAATTCTCACGACTGGCACTTTTATCAATGGACGGTTGGTGGTTGGCGAAAAGACGCAGCCGGGCGGGCGAGCTGGTGAAGGTCCAGCTCTGGGTATCTCCGATTCGCTGCGAGCGTTGGGCTTAGAGGTGCGTCGCTTCAAAACTGGCACGCCGCCACGTATCGATGCACGCACAATTGATTTCAGTCTGACGGAGCCGCAACCCGGTAGCCGCGTGCCGCAGTTTTTTTCCAGGGATGTCTCCGCACGCGAAGATGTCCAGCTTCCTGGCGGTCGCCCCAATGCCATCTATCCCGTTACCGACGAAGATCTTCACGGATGGCGACCGCAACTCCCGTGCTACCTGGTACGGACCACCGCAGAAACTCATCAGCTTATTCGCGATAACCTGCATCGTTCGCCGCTTTATACTGGGGTGATCGAGGGCATTGGGCCGCGTTACTGTCCCTCCATCGAGGATAAGATTGTGCGTTTCGCCGACAAAAGTACGCACCAGATTTTCCTGGAGCCGGAGGGGTGGCGAACTGGCGAGGTCTATGTGCAGGGCATGAATACTAGCTTGCCAGAAGATGTGCAACTGGCCATGCTGCGCACCATTCCCGCTCTGGCACGCGTGGAGATGATGCGCGTTGGCTATGCCGTCGAATATGACTATATTCCCCCCGATCAGCTCTTGCCCACGCTCGAAACCAAAGCGGTCTCCGGTCTTTTCCTGGCGGGTCAGATTAATGGTACCTCCGGCTATGAAGAGGCGGCGGCGCAGGGGATCATGGCAGGAATTAATGCGGCGCTGCATGCGCGAGGAGAGGATGGTTTCGTGCTTGGACGGCACGAAGCCTATATTGGTGTGCTGATCGATGATCTTGTGACGCGCCCAATGACTGAACCTTACCGTTTGCATACTTCACGCGCCGAGCATCGTTTGCTGCTACGGCCTGATAGCGCCGATCTGCGTTTAAGCGATTACGCCTATCAATTCGGTTTGATCTCTGCGGATCGCTATGCGCGGGTGGTGCAGAAGCGCGAGGCCATTCAGCACACCTTGCAGCAGCTCACCACCGTCACGTTCACTTCCTCGCGCCTGATCGAAACTCATGCTCAAAAAATCGGCATGGCTCCGTTGAATCAAGTGCTATCAGCTCATGAACTGCTCAGGCGACCGGGGGTCAGTTATCACCAGGTTGCGCAACTGGCCATGCATGTAGCAACAGTACGGGGCGAGGATATGGCATCCAGCGAGGCATTGCCGATGCTCTCCGATGAGACGGCTGAGGAAGTCGAGCTGCATGTCAAGTATGAGAACTATATTCGCAAGCAGGAGCAGATGGTCAATCGGACCTCGCGACTGGAAGCGATGCGCATTCCCGCATCGCTGGATTATCAGGCGGTGCAGCATCTGCGGACGGAGGCGCGTCAGAAGCTGGCTCGTACGTTGCCGCGCACCGTCGGGCAGGCATCGCGGGTAGAGGGCGTTACGCCAGCCGATATCGCTATTCTGATGATCTATCTGGAGAAGTTGCGGGCCTTGAAAATGTCATCTTGACATTTACGGTACTGTACGTGTACCATACTCACGCACATTGCCTACCTATAATATATTGTGTATAAGGTAAGTTAGTAACATACGTTCCCCGCGTATGATAATGGTTTTGCATAACATCCTGTATGGAGGAAAATATGCTTGCTATGCAGCCAACTGAGGCGTCAGAAAAAGGGGGAGACCGTGTACATACTTGTTGTTGATGATGATCGCTTTGCCAACACGCTGGTACAGTTTGTTCTGAGCAAAGAGGGCTACGAAGTCGAAACGGCGGATAACCCGCGTGGCGCAATGCTGATGATTCAAAAGCGTGTACCTGACCTACTAATCCTCGATGTGACGATGCCTTATCTCAACGGTTTTGAGTTCTCCGAGAAATTGCGTTCTGACGGCTACGAAATCCCGCTTATTTTTATGACGGCCCAGGACACGATAGAGGCGAAGCTGCAAGGATTTAATATTGGAGCAGATGACTATATTTGTAAGCCTTATAATCATCAGGAATTGGTAGCGCGAGTACAGGCGGTATTGCGTCGCATTAAGAAAAGTAGTAAGGTGGGACAACAGAGTATTCGCGTTGGACAGGTTGAGCTATTTCCTGCGGAATTGAAAGTGGTTGTAGGCGGAAGATCGTCGGTTACATTGACCTTTACAGAAATGCAAGTGCTGCGGGTGCTGATGAATAGTTCTGGTCAGGTTGTTAACCGCGATCAATTGCTAGCGGAAGTATGGAATGATAACGAAAATAATAGTAATATTGTAGATGTTTATATGCGGCGCTTACGGGTGAAGTTGGGGGATGATGCTGAGAAGCCGCAACATATTGTATCGGTACGGGGTGTAGGTTACAAATTCGTTGGGAAATAGGGGGGAAGGGTGCCGAAGCGTATCCATAAACAGCTACCGGTAGGAACTACCAAGAAAGGCGCACAGCTCAAAAATGTATCCGACAATGAGCAAGATACACAGGAGGACCGGGAGGTTACGGGCGTGGCAGGTTCTGCTGTGATAGAAAAACGCCATCGCTACCTGGAATCGATGATTGCCAGCACGTCTGATGCCATAGTTGTGCTCGATCAAGATTATCGTGTCGTCGATCTTAATCCGTCTGCGGTTGAAGCTCTGGGCGTTTCCTTAGAAGAGGGGGTGGGGTGCGGATGTACAGCGATATTGCGCTGTCAGAATTTGAATCGCATGGAATTGTGCGGCACCTCAAGCTGTCCCCTCGTGCGTGTACTCCAGAAAGAGAAATCCCTCTCCAACGAGGAACTGATTATTGGTACCAGACCAGAGCATTCTTGTGAAGTTTCGACGAGCGTTACTCCTATGCACGTTGATGACGCCTTGTACGTAGTTTTTACCGCCCGCGATATGTCCGCGCTCAAAGTAGCGAATCGCGTCCGCTCGAATTTTGTCTCGATGGTCTCGCACGAACTGCGCACGCCGCTCAATTCGGTGCATGGCTTCATTGAGCTGCTGTTACAGGGCCACATGGGTGAGCTGTCGGAGGAGCAGCGCACCTATCTTGGCTATACTCAGGAAGGCGTACATCAGCTCATCTCAATTGTAGAAGATATCCTCTTCATGACTCGTTCCGATCTTGGTCAATTTGAAAGCAAGCAGCAAGAGGTGCATTTCCGCAATCTGGCCAAACAGGTCATAAGTGGGCTGCAACCACAGGCGCTCAATGCCGGAGTGCTGCTCAGCCTGGATATTTCTGCCAATGCCCCTTCCCTCTCTATTGATCCTCAACGGATCAAACAGGTACTCAATAACCTCATTGCCAACGCCATTAAATTCACGCCACCGGGGGGGACGGTGACGGTGAGTACCTGCCCTGTTGATGAGCATTTTGAGATGATCTCGGTTAGCGATACGGGCTACGGCATTCTTCCTGAAGATCGCCAGCATATCTTTGAGCGTTTCTACCAGTCGAATCATAGCCAGCAATCAAAAATGGGTGGCTATGGCCTGGGACTCTCCATCGCGAAACTGATTGTCGAGCAGCATGGGGGAACCATTAGCTTTGATACCACCGTCAATAAGGGTACGACGTTCTATTTTACGTTGCCGCGCTACCAGGAAGAGACGTAAGCTGCTTTATCCCCAGAGTGTAGGTTGCTCGTTTTCACCCGGCTCTTCAGGCTCTTTCCAGGTATGGTCCTTCGAAAGTTTATCAGCCTGGCGCGTTGGTTCTGGGAGGCGATAGCCCCGACAACAATCAAGCACGTAGCGTATGCTGGTCTCCAGGCTAATCATGTGTCCCGACGAAATAATCATCGGATTGACGCGTGTACGCGTGCGCACAACGGCTCCGATGACCTCTTTTTTTACCGTCAGTGGAACCCACGAACCCGCCTCTTCACTCAAAGCGTTGTGATCGTAATGTCCGGTCAGGATCG
>DASTZT010000417.1:0-19346 GCA_035764225.1 Ktedonobacteraceae bacterium | reverse complement strand
TAGGCACCTTGACAGAACAGAGGCAGGCCACGAGGGATGTATCCCCCGTGGCCTGGCGATGTTCGGGACGAACATCGCCAGAAACAGCAGACATCCATCCGGGCTCATCCTTGATGTTCACAGCTCGTAGTGGTATACTCGAGGTATGATAAATATCCTCACCATGCTCTCAGCCTCTCACGTCGTGCAAGGAATCATCGTCGGCGGCGTGCTGGCGTTTCTCACGGCAAATATCATGATGAACGCGGCGATGAAAGCCGTGACCACGACCGTCAACGGTTGGAGCACCACCACCAAATGCGGCCAGCCCGGCAATGGCATCCTCCTACGGGCCGCATGCGCCAAAATCCTGCCCGCCGTTAATGTGGCGCAAGAGGCTGCGTACTGGACGACGACCATCGACAGTGCGGGGCGACGGCTCTCCGGCCAGCACGATTACGTCCTGCATTTTCCTGTAGGACAACTCCCGCCCAACGATGCATTCTGGTCGTTGACCATAACCGATGTGGTCGGGTACATGGTGAGCAACCCTATCGACCGCTCCAGCGTCGGCTCTCGCTCCGGCCTGGTGCCGAACGCCGATGGCTCACTCGACATTTCTCTGCAGCGCACGGCTCCCGCAGGGCACGAGTCCAACTGGCTACCGACACCGGCAGGCTACTTCAAGCTGATGCTGCGTGCGTATCTGCCCGGTCGTGCGGTCCTCGACGGCGAGTACCATGTGCCGCCAGTCATGAAAGTGCCATGAGATGAACAGGTTTATTCTGAAATACAAATATCCCATTACGTTCGCCATCCTGGCCGTCCTCGCATGGGTCGTCTACAGGTATTTCTCGCTGGGAGGAAGCCAGCTCATTTCGTTCGTCGTCGTGGCAGTCATCGTATGGGGACTCGGCACGTTCGCTTTCCTTTATTTTTGGCCCCTTATCACGTACAGTGCCTACAAAAGAGCGGTCGTTGTGCATGGGCTCGGCGGCGACCCCATCCCCGTCAATACGCTTTACGCGGTGCCCACTCTCGCTTCGCCCTCGGCACCAAACTCCAGCTTATTAGCAACAGGGACCAGCGACGTGCTCTACGTCGGCGGCTGGCTCGACCTCTCCAAAGGGCCGCAAGTGTTGCATGTGCCGGATATGGCGGGCCGTTACTACAGCGTGCAGTTCACTGATCCGTCGGACGGCACTGATTTTGCCTACGTCGGCAAACGCACCACGGGAACCGAGGCGGGCGATTACCTCATAAGCGGGCCAGCCTGGAAAGGAACCGTGTCGCAGGGAATGACACAGATTGCTTCGCCGAACAATTCGGTGCTCGTTGTGGGTCGTGTATTTGTCGAGAGCGACAATGATCTCCCGACCGCCTACGGGCTTGCGAAGCAGATACAGCTCACCCCACTCAGTCACTAATAACCCGATGTTTTTGCGGACCTGTGTAGGCAGACAGCGATTGCCTGGCTGGGAATCACCAGAGGCATGATGCAGTTAACTGAGCAGCCGTATGGCTTACTGGCGAGGACGGTCCGATCCGAGATCAAGCTGGCGCTGTTGAGCTATCTGCGTGCGGTGCTGGTGCGAGCAGAGATACCCAGGCCCTCGGATTTGGAACAGTGAGCAGGTTGAGATCGTGACTTTCCATTGAGCGTCGCGTGACTGCCTCTTGAGCCTCCCCCGAATTGGTGGAATGGGAGAAGGTGAGATATACTACTTCATCAATGGGGAGATGACACCTCGCCGTATGATGATGCTTGAAAGGGGGGCGCACTCGAATTGGGCAAAAAAGTTGATGTCATTGCCGAGGTTGATAGAGCCCCTCTCACCTTTTCTGGGAATGGGTGCTGACTGTAGGGAGAGAAGAGCAAGATGGGACTCGACTTCTCACAGACCAGATGACCAAGCTACAGAGTTGCGTCACTGAATGATCGAAAGGAGTGTTTGCATGAACGAACCAATCACACCCATCGACCCGCGATACAGTGAACCAAACGCCGCTGCCACTCTATGGGAGGAGACCTGCCGCGTGCTTGAAACCGCCGAGATGTTTTGGCTCTCGACAGGGCGAGCTGACGGTCGCCCTTATGCCACGCCGGTGGTTACCGTCTGGACACGCCTTGTGCTTCCCACTGGTTTCTAGGAGGGTCATCATGCCAACTCGTGCAGAGATTTTGGACATACTTGCGGCATCGCAGACGCAGGTTCTGGCATTTTTTCAAGGGCTGAGCCCACAAGACCTGGAGCGCCCGGCAACGGCGAGTGACGTTCCCGGAGCAGCTCCGTGGCGTGCCAAGGATCATTTGGCTCACCTGGTGAAAAACGAGCGCAACATCCAGCAATTGCTGCGCCGTGCATTCACTGGCGAGACGCGAGACGTTTTCTTACGCTCTCAATACCCAGAGGGAATGGAAATGCCGGGCATTCTGGGCGATTGGGACGCGCTGACCCCGGAGGAGCAGGAGCGGCTGGAGTTGGCCGTCGCCAACATCAATCAAACCTATGTGGACGCGCACCATGACGAAAGTATGGAGATGCTGGTAGCGGATTATCTGGCGGCACGGCAGGACACCGTGGGCCTGCTGCACCAGTTCACCGATGAGCAGTTGGCCGCTCTGGTGCCCACCGTCATCGGTGACCAGGCCGCTGGCGGCTTTTTTGCCGGGAGAGCGGAGCATGCGGCTGAGCACATTGCCTCAATTGAGGAAGGATTTCGTCAGGGCGTGTGACACTCCCCACGGCGTGAGCTGGGGACTTCTCGGCTCACGCCAAGCTATGTGCGGGGTGTCCGCCCGAACTACTGCGCCAAGGGCGCAGATACTTCACCTACAAAACGCATAAAGCTGACTCATCAGGAGTTGAAGCCAGGAGGAAGGGCATGGGCTAGCCAGAACGATCCCTGCTCGCTCACATAGTGCTGGAAGCTGGTCAAAGCTTCAATGCATGCCCAGCTCGTCCTCGTGAGTTCCTCGCTCCTTTTCTCCACAGCCACAATAGCTTTTTCAGGCCGACCCGCCGTCAATTCGTCGAGCACTGACTGGATGACGTTGAAAGGGTAACCAGCGTCTCTGAGCAAGGCCACGACGTGCAGACGACGCATCTGGTGCTCATCGTAGAGACGGTAGCGGCTGTGCTGCTCGCGAACCGGGTGCAACAAGCCCTGCTGCTCCCAAAAATGCAGGGCTGAAACACGCACGCTCACCTGTTTGGCCGCCTCCCCTACTCGAACCCGTTGAGGAAGAGAGGCGCGAGACTGCGAGGCGGACCCGGCGGCGAAGAGACGAAGGGCTGCGAGCGTCTGCTCCATTTGGAGGCGTTTGCGAGCAAGCTCAGCGTGGCGCTCGTCGATGATGGCAAGCGCGGCAGAAAGATCGCCCCGGTGCAGCGCTTGCATGATCGCTGACGTGCGAGGCCAGCCATAGCCCCGAACCAGGCTTTTCACCGTTTTGAGCGCAGCCAGATGCTGCTGAGTGTAGAGGCGATAGCCGCCTGGACTCCGCTGCGCTTGCGGGATCAAGCCACTGGCTTCGTAATTGCGTACTTGTTGCACACTAATGCCTCCAGCCAGCGCGAGATCGTGAGTACGGAGGAAGGGACGATCTGTCATGTCAAACTCCCAAGTGCTTTTAGAGACTTCTTTCAATCGACACTCTTCTTTTTACCACATTGAACACCCCTATGGAGCTTGATTAGGGAGCTGATATCCTCATACACAAACTCTGTCCAGCTTTCTCACCCTCCAGTTGGGCATTGGTGTTGTAGAGTAGAGATGAGACCTGGAACAAAGCCTGGAAAGCTCTTGCTCAAAACGTATGTCTACATCTGAATGGGAGTGCTGCCTCACTCTAGCGCAAACAGATGACATGCTGTTGCCGACATTCGAGGGAGCGATGAAACGAATGATGGAGGAATTTCACATGCCTGAAGCAACATTACATGACGGAAGCACTATCGAAATCGTGGTCGATGGTGCAGGCCCGACCCTGCTGCTGCCAGTTAATCCACAACCGCTAACCGGGCCGCAGGCTGAAGCTATGCGACAGTGGGGGGCTGATCCAGCGTTGGGTCACTCGCTGATCAAGGGGCTGAGCGACGCCTTTCGCGTGGTGGCCTTCGACTATGAAGGACAGTGCCTTCGTCTCCCGAAGCCGGATACGCTGACTCCGGCCAACGTCGCAAGCGATTTGCTCGCTGTGGCCGATGCTGTGGGGGCAGATCGGTTCGCCTACTATGGCTACTCCTGGCTTGCGCTGATCGGGCTGCAGCTCGCCATTCGGACCGACCGCC
The DNA here is from genome assembly GCA_035764225.1 of Ktedonobacteraceae bacterium. Classification (GTDB taxonomy): domain Bacteria; phylum Chloroflexota; class Ktedonobacteria; order Ktedonobacterales; family Ktedonobacteraceae; genus DASRHT01. Next base: position 15,072 of record DASTZT010000417.1, on the reverse strand, counting down.
TGTCGGCGCTCATCATGGGCGGCTTTCCACCACTGGGAGGGCCATATGCGGCGATGCTCCGCGTCACCACAACAGCCCATGAGATGGCGGTCAAGGCGGCTCAAACGGATAAAGGAGCCGCCGATCAACAACCTGCCGTCGAGGCCGGAGATTGGTCTAATGTGCAAGTCACCGCGTCACCAGACCAGACGCGGCAGTTCGTCACCTTGTACCAGGCACTGCAAGGGTTCGATGACCGCGCTGCCCAGGTACACATCACCTGCCCACGCCTCTGCTTTGCAGGGTCGGCGGACGAAATCCAGTATGGTCCAAAGTGGGGCGACGTATTGGTCAGCATTGCGGGACCGATCAGAGCCGAGCGCGCCGAGCTGGAAAGCCTCGGCTGGGAGGTGCAAGTGCTCAATGGGCTGGATCACTTGCAGGCCATGCAGGTGAAGCACGCGCTGCCGATTCTGCGTTCGTGGTTGGCCTCGCTGCTGCCATAACCTGTTCTTCGTGCAAGAATTCCCGCGTCGCGAAGGCGTTACCTGGATTCTTGCACGGTTCCCTATGAGAGCGAATCGGCAGCCACGCCGATTCAGTCGCAGAGGTGAAGAGACTTGAACTGAGCGAACATGGCTTTTGCCAAAATATGTTATATTCTATACTATCAGGGCATAACCCCTTAGGAAAGGAATCAGGAACATGAACGCAGGAGTAGCGGGTGCAGGGAGTCATTTTCCCCCACACGGAGTGAAAATGCAGGAAGCAGAACAGGCATTTCGGCGGGCATATCCAAGCTTTGAAGAGACATCCTCTCTTGACGCTTTGCGAGCAAAAGAGTACGCCCGCCTGGACAACCTGGGGCACACCTATCTTGATTATACGGGCGGTGGGCTTTATGCCGAGAGCCAGCTTCGTCAGCGCTTTGCATTACTGAGTCAGCATGTCTTTGGCAATCCTCACTCTCTCAATCCTACCTCGCGTGCGGCCACGGACCTGGTCGAGCGGGCGCGTGCCAGTGTGCTCGACTTCTTTCATGCGTCCCCCGATGAATATGCTGTCATTTTCACCTCCAACGCGAGCCAGGCCTTGAAACTGGTTGGTGAAGCCTATCCTTTCCAGCCGGGCGGGCAGTTCCTCCTGCTTTTCGATAACCACAATTCCGTCAATGGCATGCGTGAATTTGCGCGGGCCAAAGGTGCCACCTTTACCTATCTGCCCGTCATGGCTCCTGAACTGCGCGTGGAAGAGGGGCTTCTCCATGCGTTTTTAGGGCAGCGCAGTCAGGGATCTCATCGCTTATTTGCCTATCCGGCGCAGTCCAATTTCACCGGGGTGCAGCATCCCCTGGAGTGGATTGAGCTGGCACAGGAGAGAGGCTGGCAGGTCTTGCTGGATGGGGCTGCCTTCGTGCCCACAAACCGCCTGGACCTTTCCCGGTGGCACCCGGATTTTGTGCCGCTTTCGTTCTACAAGATGTTTGGCTACCCAACGGGGGTTGGTTGCCTGTTGGCACGCAAAGCCGCCCTGGACATATTGCATCGTCCGTGGTTTGCGGGTGGCACGGTCTGGGGCATTTCGGTGCAAGGCGATGGGTATGTCTTGCTTTCGGGAGGAGAGGCATTTGAAGACGGAACTCCCAACTATCTCAGCCTTCCCGCCGTTGAAATTGGCCTGAAGCACCTGCAGACCATTGGAATGGAGCTGATCCATAAACGAGTGCAGAGTTTGACTGGCTGGCTGCTTGACACTCTGCTTGCGCTCCGTCATAGCAATGGGACGCCGCTGGTGCAGGTCTACGGCCCGCACACCACAGAGAAACGCGGAGGAACCATCGCGCTCAATTTCTTAGCCCCAGATGGGTCGCTGATCGATGAACGGATCATCGACCGCAGAGCCAGTGAGGTCCGTCTCTCTCTGCGTACTGGTTGCTTTTGTAATCCTGGTGCTGGTGAAGCAGCTTTCAATCTTTCAAAAGAGACGCTGCACCATGTTTTCCATGAGGGGCCGAAGGACACCTTGCCGCAGCTGTTCAAGGGGGAAAAATCGGGAAGCTGGGATCGGTTTCTTGCTGACCTGGGGATGCAGAGTGGAGGTGCGGTACGTGTCTCGCTGGGCCTGGTCACGAACTTCGCGGATGTGTACCGGCTGGTGCAGTTTGCGCAGACCTTCCTGGACAACGCTCCGGTAGAGAACAATTTGCCTCCCCGACTCCATTGCTAAGCACAGCGTGTTCCAAACATCAGACGAGATATTAATCCGATCCCCTTTTTCTCCCTGCCCTGGAACTGTTCTTGATCTTGGGAAGGGATGTCCACCTGCATCATGGTTCCCCTCTGGACTGCTGAATTGAGCAACTTATCCACGATATCTCTCACCCGTTGAGTGTCGAAAATCAACTATCCAGGCTCGCCTATTGCTTTACCAATTTTGCCCAAAAGCAGCGTTTTTTCTTAGTAGCGGTGAATGGGTGTATCAAGTGATAACTCATATGAATAAAGAAGAACAGGTCGTATAAAGATTTTTCTCACATAAGTCAGATATTAACCATACAGATTACACAGGAGTACTAAATGCATTATCATTCATTGGTTCCACTATCCCGCTCAGAAGCGTCTTCCGATACCCTCTGCCTCTCTCGCCTTCCTCATCCTCCCACGCCTTTGATAGGGAGGGAACGTGAGCTTGCGTCCCTACTGACCCTGCTTGGTCGGCCTGAAGTACGTCTGGTCACGCTCACCGGTCCAGGGGGGGTTGGAAAAACACGTCTGCTCCTTGCGCTCGCTCATGAACTACAACGGACTTTTGCTGATGGCGTGTGGTTTGTCCCACTGGGAGCCATCACCGAGCCCGCTTTCGTTCTTCCTGCCATCGCTCAGGTGCTTGGTGTGCGGGAAAGAGGAAGGCGTTCGCTGCTTGCCAGTCTGCAAGAGTCGATTGGAGAGCAAAGACTGTTGCTGGCACTTGACAACGTTGAACAAGTGCTTCCCATTGCACCCTTGTTCTCGGAACTCCTCGCCCTGTGCCCTCATCTCACGATTCTAGTGAGTAGCCGATGCGTTCTGCGTCTGTCTGGAGAGCACACGTTCACGATTGCCCCCCTGGCGTTGCCGCCTCTCACTCAGTTTGCTTGTTCGGAAGACGCACTCACCCAGTATGCCGCCTGTACGTTGTTTATCCAGCGGGTCCAGGCGATTCAGCCAGCCTTTGAGGTGACCCAGGCTAATACCTCTCTGATTGGAGAGATATGCCATCATCTGGATGGGCTACCCCTGGCAATTGAACTGGCCGCAGCACGGACCCGACTGCTGTCATTGCAGGCACTCCTCGCTCGTCTCTCCCATCGTCTGACTGTCCTGACTGGTGGAGCGAGAGACCTTCCTGAGCGTCAACAGACCTTGCGCGCCACCATCGCCTGGAGTTACCAATTGTTGGTCCCTCAGCAACAGCAACTCTTCCGTTGGCTCTCTGTCTTTGTGGGTGGCTGTACTCTTGAGGCCATTGAAGCCCTTGCCAGGACGGCTGGCCTGGACGTGAGCCACATCCTGGATGCGGTGAGCGCGCTATTGGAGAACCACCTCCTGTATCAAGTGGAGCAGCCTGATGGGGAATTGCGCTTGTGCTTCCTGGAAACCATCCGAGAATATGGCCTGGAAAACCTGGAGAGCTGCGGAGAACAGGAAGCGGCTCGAACCGCGCATGCGGCGTATTACCTGGCGCTCGTGGAACGGGCTGAACCCCATTTGCGTGGGTCCAAGCAGGCTCACTGGCTCAGCCTGTTGGAACGAGAGCGACCAAATCTGCGCCTGGCCCTGAACTTTTTTATGGAGCGGACACGCAGTCAGACGGACCAATCCGCAGGGATGGTTCAAGATACGCGAGTGCTGCACTTCTGTATCGCTCTGTTCCCCTTCTGGCACATTCGTGGCTCTGGACAAGAAGGGTTGAGTTACCTGCTGCCTGCATTAGCTGCCACTCCAACGGTGGAAGCAGCGCTGAGGGCGAAAGCCTTACTGGTGGCGGCAGAACTCACGTTCTTCTTTGCCAGGAATACGCAAGGTGAGCAACTGCTAGCAGAGAGCCTGACGCTCTTTCAGCAGTTGGACGATGCAGTGGGAACTGCTCACTGCCTGTTTCAATTGGGGGAGATGGCCCGCATTCGAAGCCAGTTTAGTCTCGCTCAAGATCGCTTACAAGACGCAGCAGTGCGTTTCCAGCAAGCCAGCAATCCCTGGAAGCAAGGCCAATGTTATACCGAACAGGCGCGTGTTGCCAGCGAACAAGGGCACTACGCTCTGGCGCAAGATCTCCTCGAGAAGAGTCGCGCAATCTATCAGAGTCTGGGGGATCGACAACGGCTGAGTTGGGTTTCCTATCTCCAGGCGCGCCTGCTTTTTCTCTCGCAACAGGATCTAGGACTCGCCCGGCGGCTGGCCGAGCAAAGCCTGGCATCTTTTCAGGAACAGGGGCACCTGTTTTATAGTGCTATGCCGCTTGGACTCCTGGGGCTGCTCTGTCTGGAAAATGGCGATCTGGTGACGGCGCGTACTTTACTAGAAGAGAGTCGCGCGCTCATGGCTCAAGGGGGAGGCGAGACGGAGATGCTCGAACCAGGTCGAGGACTCGCCCACCTCCTGGCACTCCAGGGAGAGAGCGAAGCTGCCCGTCGCCTGTACCAACATAATCTGGCCCTGCTCTTCGAGTGTATGATCTGCCAGGAGCACGTCGCGACCAACCTGGAAGGCCTGGCAGCCCTTGAGGCACAGCAAGGAGCACCGCGCCAGGCAGCACGACTCTGGGGAGTTGCGCAAGCTCTGCGCGAAACCATTGGAGCACTCCGCTATCCCATTGACTGTGCCAGCTATGAGCAAGCCAGGGAACTCGCACTTGCCCAACTCGGTGAGCCGGAATTTTGCGTCGCATGGGCCGAGGGACGACGGCTCACACCACAAGAGGCTCTGGTTCCTCAGGAGCCAGCCCAGTTTCTCGTTCCCCTTTCTATAAAAGCAGTGCCGACTCCACAGGCGTCCTCCACCACTCCTTTTCAACTGACAGTACGCGAGGTGGAGGTGCTGCGCTATCTGGCCCAGGGTTGGACTGATGCCCGGATCGCGGAGCAGTTAGTAATCAGTCCACGCACGGTCAATCGCCATACCACCTCTCTGTACAGCAAGTTAGGCGTTTGCTCACGAGCCGCAGCTACCCGCTCAGCGATGGAATACCACCTGCTCTAAGCATCCTGTTGGCTGCATGGCTGCCCGACTCTCGCACAAAGAAGACAGAACGGCGAGTGGTGGATAGCCAACTATCCACCACTTAACCCGCTCACGATGAGCAATGTGGTGCTAGAAAAGAAATCTTAACGTATTGAAGCAATCATCTACAAAGTAGACTCCCGCGCCTCCAGGTTGCCCCTGGAGGCCAAAAAGGCAACCAGCTCCAGGGGGCGTGCCGGTATTATTCAGCAGCTTTTTCGCGATCTGCTTGCCAGCAGGCGTTGTCTCAACAATATTGCCATCGCCGCCGTTTGTGGTGAGAATGTCACCGTTGGGCGCAATAGCCAGACCGAGCGGTCCATTGAGGAAACCATGTTGCGTCAGCGTATTTCCTCCCTTCGTCACCGCATTCCCACGGGTAAGCGCATTGGGAATGGCGGCGATTCGGCTCTCGACGGTATCGGCAACGTAGAGTGTGCCATCATTGCCAAGTCCGACCCCTGTCGGGCCAACTACCAGAGCCGCAGGATCAGTGCGTTCTGCAAAGCCAGTGCCGACGATAGTGGTCTCTTCTATCCGAGGCAACGTCTTTCCCTGCGTAGGCACTGAGATCACCTCGCGTACTACCGTCCCGCGCTTCACCACCTTTGGACTGGCCGCAACAGTTCCATTCAACACATTCGTGACAAATAACACGGCGATATTTCCACCATCTACAGCGGTCATATCCCAGGGACCATTAATCGGGTTGCCAGAGAAAGTTTCGACCGGATGCCCTTCACTATCAAGCACAATCAAACATCCAGCCTTCGCTGTTGCTGCGGTCCCATTAGAGGTGGGCAGACTCCCAACGATGACCCAACCGCGCTGTAACACAGCCAGCGCCGTCGTCAGTCCGGCCCCTCCCGGACAGACTCCAGGCAGTTGCTGAGCGTTAATTTGCGCAAATAGTGACAATGTGCCATTAGGAGAGATCTGTACAATAGTGGTACCCGTACCCTGCAAATTCTTCTTGTTATTGAAGTTGCTCACCAGCACATCTCCAGCCACAAGCTTTCCTATTGAGTGCGGCACGACAGCAACACCATAAGGATTGACATCACCATTTTTGGGAATAGTTGACGCAATAGTTTTGGTGGTGTGTAACCGACCCAGAAAGGAATTGCTGGTTGCGAAGGCTCCGGCACTGCTCCATATCATCAGCGAAAGAGCGCTGAGAAGCATGAAGGACGCCACAAGTGAAAGACGGTTGCTCTTTCTTGAGAGACACAATAGATGCATATACTCTCCTCACTTTCAATAACTCTTCGGCCTCTAGCGTAATTGAGGGAAGCGTTGCTAAAATCTGAAGAGTTATCAAAAAACCAGCTCATAGAGCACTAAAAATATAGGTACTTTTAATATAAAGATAGCTTATGAATATAGAGATATATGCTAAAATACCACTGTATGGATATAGTAGGCACTGAGGGGAGTTCTCGTGGGGTTTGGTAGGGTCGTGGTCTTCGATGAATCAGTCTGGCTCAATTGGGCCTCTTTGATGATTCTATTGTACTACACATTCCAGAAAGGCGCATCGTCCCCATGACCGGTGTTTTTTTGGGCCCTCTGCGGTACACTTTCGATGAAGCGGCAATCGCTTTTCTCCAACGAACGTCTTGTATCTCTTCTTTTCCAGGAGGATTCATGCTTACAGAACATTACTTCACGACCCCTGTTGTCACGCTCAATTATGCAGAAGGGGAAGCTTCAGGCTCTCCACTTGTTTTGCTCCACGGTGGCTCAGCACGCTGGCAAAGTGCGCTACCCATTGTCCCTGAGTTATCCCAGCAGTGGCAGGTATATGCTCCCGATCTTCGGGGACATGGGCGATCAGGGCGGGTTCCTGGCTCCTACCGGCTGACGGACTATACAGCTGATATCGTGACCTTTCTGCAACAGGTGGTGAAGCATCCAGCGGTGCTCTTCGGTCACTCGCTAGGTGGAGAGATTGCCATTCTCATTGCAGCCAGATATCCCAAGCTGGTCCGCGGCTTAATCATCGGAGATGCGCCACTTGATCTGGCAACCATGCGGAGCACTAACAAGCGTGATCGAGAGCGATTGCTCTACTGGAGAGAGTGGGCTGGGCCTGGTCGCTCAACAGAAGAAATTGCCGCAGCCCTCAAAAATACCCCAATCGCGGTAGAGGGCAAGTCAGATCCTGTAGCAGCTCGCACCCTTTTTGGAGAAGAGCATCCCTGGTTCCAGTGGATGGCGGAAAATCTTCAGCACAATGATCCTGACATGCTCACCGCTGTCCTGGAGTTCGACCAGATGCACGAAGGCTACGACTACCAACGCCTCTTTCCTCTCATTGCCTGCCCCACTCTCATTATTCAGGGGAGTCCAGCTCATGGGGCGCTGCTCACGAACGAAGAGATTGAACAGGCATTGAGACTCCTTCCCAGCGCCACGGTGGCACGGATGAAGACGGTCGGCCATCCATTGCACACCCAGGAGAAAGAGGAGGTGTTGCTTGCCATGACCACCTTCCTCAAGATGCTCTAAAGACGAGAGTATCAGCTCACGCTTATCTGTATTACGCTGCCTAATTTGATGGCAGCGTAATATTCAATTGCTGGAGCGCGTTCAAGTCAGAAGCGTCAAAGCGGGGTAGCTCCCCGTAGTTCCTCCACAAGAACTCCAGAGGTTTCTGGATATTGAACTCCGTCGGTTTATGCATTTGTGTCAACGGATCTTTGGCGTAACTCTTCGCCCAGGCAAGCGCCTGAGCGTTGCCAGTTTGATTCACCAGCGCGCCGCAATCACCACCTGAAATCAGGCCGAGTTTGGCTCCTATCAGATTATTGATTTTATCTGCCATTGAGTCATAAGGGCCTTCGATACTCAAATCGATGTGAGCATATTCGTGCGCGTAGCCAGTAGCTAGTGCGAAATCCGCTCCCCACTCCTGGGTATAGCGACAAATCCAATAAGCATGGCGGTAGGAGTTTTTTATCCAGGGATCGGAAGAAAGATCCTTACGAAAATCACGCGCCTCTTGATTGATTCTCAGAAATTTCTGAAGCAGAGCGTAATACGCTTTTACAGAGGAGCCGACGAAACGCAAAACGACCTTCTTAGTAAATAACCAGGGCAAGTGTATGGGACCGGGCATGTGTCTATAGGCGGTTGCATACATCGAACCTTTTATGGCACCTAAAAAGAGCAACAATGGGTTCAAAGAGAGTATCGGGCTGATACCGAAGTGCATAGCAACGGTCCAGGCTTCCGTAGGCGAAATCTTGATGTACGGTAGATAGATCCAGGAAGGGGCATGATAGAGCCACTCCCACAGAGAAAGATCTTGTCGAGGGATCGGGTTTAGCTCATGGATGTTCTTACGCATGGTAAAAATTGAATACTTGATCCACTCCTCAAATGACAGCCCTCCTTCTAGAACAGGCTCATGAAGAGCCGTTGACTTACCAGGCAGTAGAAAGGTTGAATTTACCAGTGGGAAAGCTTGATTTCCGGTTGGATCTGTCTGGTTTAAGGGATTGTTGCCAACGTATGCATACGGACTGCCCCCCTCGTTTAGCGCATCCACAGATAGGAATCGCTTGAGATCGGGATCGTAAAGTCGCGCGTTGTAGTTGTAGAGTCCACTTTCTTCCTCAAATTCCTGGCCCGTGTAACGGTAAGCGATAGCGGGATCACCGCTTTCCCTCATCAAGCCTCCGAATGGCAGATAATCATAACTACCACTGGCATTGGCCGCGTCACTTCCTATCTGGCTGCGTATGGAACCCAGGTGGTCACGGAGCAGGTAACTGGTCGTATTGTTCTGCTGGTAAGCTAGCAAGCCAGTGGGTCCGAAAATGTATCGCGTTGTCCCTGATGGATCAAGACGCATCAGGGGTTGCCCATCGTAGCTCCGCAACGTGCGAACTGTCGCCAAGTTGGTATTGCTGGGGTTGCGATAAAGCTCCAGACTACGCAGGTTCGCCCCATCGTTTATGTAGAGCAGGCGATTGCCGTTGGATAGCGTAATGCTGTCGGTGAGGCCGGTCACAGGGTTGTAGGCGAGATTCGTTAAAGCGCGAGCCGGGGCGGCAATGACGTTGCCATCTTTGTCATAGTCATAGTTGCCACCAGTGATATTGCCCGTACTGCTCACCGATGGATCGGAGAGATAGAGTGCCGGTCCCTCTCCGCTGCCACTTGCCGGGCGTAAGTAATTGACGCACTCCAGCACAATCGAGGTGACATCCGCGTTCAACCCTAATGAGGCTCGCAAGGCCGGAACGTCTATCGTCGTATTTTGCGCACTCCATGCTCCACCTGTCTGGGCAATAGCCGCAACCGTTTTAGCGATGATCTCCCCATTGGGCGCAGAGAAACGCACAATCCAGGCGGCTTGACCAACGGCATTAGTAAAATCAGCATCCGTCTTCACCTGATAACTTAAGGTATAGGTACCCGCAGGATCGAGATAGGTTTGTAGACGCAAGTACTCGTAGTGGCCCAGGCTCCCACCTGCTAGTTTAAGCACCTTGCCGCGTTCACCGTCTGTTACAACGGAGGAAGCAGAAATGCCTCCGTTATTGGCACCCCAGGACCATGCCGAATCTGGTGGCGGCGAGACGGTAAGGGTGCTAAAAGAGAGGGTGGTCGCGGCTGTGCTACTGAGAAACTTGACCTGATCATTCGACTGGTTCTCCCCTTGAGGCGCATAGTGGTAGTTTGTGGTCGTAACCCCTTGCTGAAGCTGGAGCATATTGTTGTTGGCATCGAATCCAGGTTGGTTCGCGAGCCCCCAGGTCATGTTCCAGGCGTCATTGAGGCTATTACGCGCCTGTGTGAGACGATTCAGATGATCGTAGGTGAAATCATAGCTATAGTCAGCAGGTGGATCATCCCAGCGATCCGGCTTATAACTAAAGCTGGTACTGGCGACATTTCCATTGTAGTATTTGTTGCCCGAACCTTGATAGTAGTTCAGCGTTTCCGTGAAGTAGGGGTCATCTGTCTGTGATAGCCAGCCTTGAGGTGTATAGCCATAGGTTCGCGCAAAACTGTTGGGATTGGCGATCCCCGGCGGGTTGCCTTTGCCGTTGTTGAGGCTCTCGATGGCAACATCGCCCAGCTCGTTGTAGGCATAGGCGGCATAGTATTTTTCACCAGCATCTGCCGGATGGGTTGGGTCAACGATCTCGCTGCCGGTCAGGGTATCGCCGATGGAAGCCAGTTGCCCCAGGCGATTGTAGTAGTAGGCGACTTTAAATGCAGCGTTCCCGTTCTGGGAAGGATAGTCAACTTCTGTTTGATCGTTTAGATTGTTATAACGGTAGTTGATGGTGTAAGGGGCGGTGTCAAAATTGGTGATTTGACAGGTCTGAGTGATGATATTGCCCTCAATATCATAGCTGAAGGTTTCAATTTCAACTCCTGGTAGCGCGTGATTGGTCTGGGTCTGAAAGAGCCGCCCCAGCAGGTTGGGCAGATCGGCCTGGTTCGGAGAGGCATCATAGGTATGCTTCTGATACCACTGGCCTTGAGCATAAGCTGGTTGCTGCGCATTGTCTACGTTGGGGAAGCTCTGGTTATTGGCCTGGTTTTGCAAGGCGGGCGTGCCCCACTGGTAGGCAGCATCCTGGATATAACCGCTCTCTATCTCGCGCCCAAGCTGGTCATACTTGAAATAGCGGATACGAGCTGGATTCTGAGCAGCTCCCTCAGCCGTCATTTCAAAGCGTAGCCGATGGGCATCATCGTAGAGGTAGCTGACGGCGTGAGTATTTGGAGTGGTTTGTGCGCTGAGACGGCCCAGGAAATCGAAGGTCTGGGTCTGTTGCCAGACAACCGCTTGCGAACCTCCTGGAGGAGCATAATAGTTGGGCAGGTTGACGGTTATCAGGTTGCCCGCGCTATCGTAGGTGAAGAAGGTTGTGTGATACGTGTTGTTTTCCAGCGCAGTTCGGCGAGCGACAATACGTCCGGCCTGATCGCTGAGGGTATAGTGATCGACGCCATTGGTGTCAGTGATCTGGTGCAGATAGTAGCGGTTATCCGAACCTGCGGGCAGCAGATCTTGCATCACTGCGCCGGGACCGCTGGCAGTGTTCGAGAGATAGCTGTACTGGGTAGAAAAAAGCGCAGTATCAGCCGTGGTTTCGCGCGGCAGGATCGTGGTGCTGATACGGCTCAGCGGCGAGTTTTCATACAAACTCGTAGTGTAGTTATACACGCCACCCTGTCCCGCCAGATATTGCTGTGTCGTCAGATGTGTCCCTTGTGCCGTAAAGAGGTAGGTATCCTGATTGCCCTGCAATAAGGTGACAGCGTTGCTTCCGGGCGCGATTGCCAGTTGCAGTGGCACGCTCAACGGCGTGCGCTGGTACGCAGGTCGGCCTAAAGCATCACTCAAGATGCCTGAGCCGTTAACAGGGTAGTCAGGCTGAGCACCATTGCTGTTGTGGCCCTCGTACTCTACCCTCTGCATCAAACTGCCCAGGCCATCGAGAAAACTTGCTGCTAATTGGGGATCGTTGAGGACGAATAGATCATCGAAGCTGCCACTCTGGTTGAGCGTCAGCACCGGCTTGCCAACGTTGGACAGGCTCGTGTTAGGACTGTAGGTATAACTGAATAACTGTATGCCATTGACGAAAAATATCACCACGCCTTCAACAATGGCGAAGATCCAATCGCTGCCGAACCCCAGAGCCTGGCTGGTGGCGGCACTGGTCAAACCGTTGTTTTGCTGACGAGCCAGCACCCACTGGCTTGCGCTGCCATTCCAATAGATGAACACATCTCCGTTGCCGATGCCTGCATTACCAGTGGGCTGAGTGTGGCAGACGACTCGCACAGCGAAATTGGTAAAGGCGAACAGATTGAGCGTGGCACTGCCGCCGAGCGGTCCGGCAGGTGGTGGCGTAGAGGGCGTGTATGTTAGCTCGCCTCCGCTAATGGCCCAGGTGCCGCCCGTTCCAGACCAGTCAGCGATGTTGCCATCGTGGAAATCGTAGTAGATGCTATCGCTGGTCGTCTGGAGCTGCAACGTGTTGTTAGGGAAATCTGGTAGAAAGGCGTCGCCGCTGAGGTCGCGGGCGAAGCAAGATCCGAGTAGCCACTTTACCTTCTCTCCGGGACCAATATGAGCAATGCGACGGCTGGTAGCGTTGTAAACAAAGCGATCAGTCTCACCGTTGTTGCCCAACATTGCGCTGATCTGGCGGTCATCGGGCCGATACACTGTCGCTCCAAAAGAACTGTTGATGGCGCTCAAACGCAAGTTGTCCACCAGACAGGCGCTAGTAGTATTCTGGTTATAAGCCGAGATGACGACATAGAGAGCTACACCGGATGGGATGTTGTTACCAGCGCGTAGGGCTGCAAGGTCGATGGTTTTTTGCAGGGAGAGCCACTTGTTATTGGTATTGGGAATGTCGAGATTGACGGTAGAGCTTATCTGCTGATGCGTGTCGTTGCGATAGATGGCGAGTTGCCAGCGAGCAACGCCATTGGCAGGGTCGAAGCCTGGCTGCGACTTGACCCAGCAGGAGAAGACATAAGCCCGCTGCTGATTGAGAGGCTGGAAGACGTTGATGGGTCCATTCTGCTCCCCTGGACGGGGTGGAAGCTGTAAACAGCGGGTACCAGTGTGATTGTCAGTCGTGGTGGCGTTAGCCTGGAGGCTGCTATTAGGATTGGTCCAGCCCCATCCCTGCGGCTGCTCGTAAGTCTCGAATCCATAGTAGCTAGCCTCGCCATCGGCAATGCTGGCGTTGGTAAAGCGGGCTGTAATATACCAGGAGCTGGCGTCAAAAAGATTGGCGGAAGCTACCCCATCGACGTTAGTTATGAGGCTGGCAAGGCCGGTGATAGTGCGTGCCTGGATGGTGGAGTTCAGCAGCCAGTTCGTGTTAGCCTCACCCCCTCCCTGCCATTGGCTGAATGTCGCAGCCCCATTACGGGCGCGAAAACTCTGCCAGGGGGTCCACTGACCAGGGCCGTATCCCCAATCCTGTTTCCAGGTGATAACTTCGATAGAGGTAATCGTATCATTACTACCAGGAGGCGATTGGGTCCGGGCGGCGGTCTGGATGATCGGCGTCAACAGATTGAGTGCGCGATTGGGATCATACTCCTCCCAGAAATACTTGAATTGCCGGATTAGCAATTCTTCGCTGCCAGCACTATTGTAATTGCGCTCGCTTGTCTGAGTGGGCAAACCAGTTTCAGTACTATAGGTATGAGTAATCTGGCCTGTCACAGCGTCCAGCATGGGGATCTGCCTGGTCAGACGCGCGTATAAGCCTACGCTCAGTTGACCCAGAGACCTGGAGTAGACCATCCAGAAATTGTCCGTGGTAGCCTGGATAGTGCCGTTAGCATTTTTGACGCGTGTGCTGTAGATAATTCCTTTCGCACGGCTATAATAGCTGGGAACATTTGTGTAGGCAGGATCAGCGGGATAAGGGAGTGCTGGAGGTTCGCTGGCGCTCAAACCATTGAAGAAATAGCTTTCGGTAGTCCCATAGGTGGTTGTAGATGGGTCCTCACTGCCGGAAATCAGTGTTACCTGATTAAATTGAGGAGTCAGGCCAGCGGCGTCTATAGTAGCATGGCCGACTTCGTAGCTGTAGCCGGTGGCAACGCTCTGATAGCCGTTGTTGATCAGGACGCCCGTAACGCTATAGCTTGTCTGAATGCCGCTTACCTGTTGGGAAGCGACCCGGTAGAGCGTCAGTTGGGACCCCGAACTGCCATAGGTGCCGGTGTAGGTAACAAACATGTGGTTTCCCACCAGACTATCCGGTGTCGCCGCTGCTACGAGAATTTTCTGAGCGGTAAGCGTAATAACCGCACTGGCGTTGGAGACAGTGCCATTGTTCAAGAGATAGATTTTAGTATCGCTGCCATTTTGATAGAGCAGGTAGCGCGATTCCAATAACTGCAAACTGGCAAGATCGTCGCCACTGAGGTTGTCGGGGATGCTGAGTTGTATGGCCCAGGAGTCGTCTGGTTGGGAGCAGTAGACTTTGCCATTGAAGATAAGAAAGTCGCTACGCCGATTTCTGGTTCGAGCCGTACGAGAGGCTACGTTAGCATTGGTCCCGGTTGCGCTCATACCCGCGGGAACGGCCCAGGTTGCGGTATTGGGATCGTAGACGACGAGATCGTAGGTGTAGGTGCCGGTGCCAGTCTGCACGCTCCGTAGCACCTGGTCAAAGCCGTAGGCGATGTTCGACAGAGTAGCGCCGCCTGAGAAAGCAATCTGGCTGAGATCCTGGGATAGCCATTGTAAACCGTCGAAGCGATAGAGATGTTGGCCGATAGCGATAGTTGAGCCATGTACTATCGCCTGGTAAGGAGTTTGCCCACTGGAAAAGGTAAATGTCCCCAGGTTGGCTTCGTCCAGCACAGTTGCACTTGTATCCCACCAGAAAACGCGGTAGGACAGGAGTTGCGAGGAGCCAGCGGTATCGCTCTCTGCCTGTACAACGAAACTTTGTCCGGGCCGTAGCATCAACTGGTGTAGATTGGCCCCTGAACGAGTGGAAGTAAAGCTATGCGTCTGCCAGGAACCGAACTGATCCAGGATGAAGAGGGTCAGATGCAACGAATCTGTGCGGGAGGTGGCTGAGCCGCTGGCAAACAGATAATTAAACCTGGCAGTAATGGCAAAAAGGGCGGGAGTGCTTCCGGCACTCAGGATCTGAGTGCCATCATCGACCCAGGCCTGACCATTCCAGCGATAACGAGCAAGCTTACCACTACTAGTTCCCAGGACCGCTGCAAAACGATCCCCTGCGACAAACTGCGTGGCCTCACCGCTAGCAATCGAGGTGGTGAAGTACGGGACAGACGGATTCGTGCCCAC
>DASTZT010000416.1:0-4996 GCA_035764225.1 Ktedonobacteraceae bacterium | reverse complement strand
TTTTCAGGAGAGCCTGGCAGTTCAGGTTATCTGCGCCCCACGAGTTGTTGAAACGCTGGGCAAGGAAGGTGAAAAGACTGTTGGCTGCACCAGTATCAGGTGATGCTGCTGCTTTCGTTAATTGGGCATCGAACAGCATGCGCTCTGGTGCAATGTTTGCCAGGTTGGTGCAATAGGCCTTTGTGCTGGCTGCGCCGAGATTGTCCACTGGGGTTTGATCGACGGAGCGACGGTAATCATTGAGCTTCTGCAGGTTGAGTTTGCCGTTGACGGTAACCATCGGGTCGCCAGCAGGAACCGTCGCGACAGGATTGGCCTGAAGAGCCGCCGCCTGCAACTCGTTGAGCGGCAGGGCAGTAACTTTTTGACCTGGGTCCGCCATGTCAGGAACCGTCCAGGGAGTACAACCCAGTGCGCCGTCGAGAGCTATGGATAGCAGGCGCTCGTCACTGCCATTGGCCTGCACATTGGCGTTTTGTAACTGAGCAGAATTAGCGGCAGTCATCTGCGCGGTCTGACCAGTAGCGGTAATCAGGTAGGTTGTCGTAACGTTATCGCTCTGGTCCTGGTCAACGACGGAGAAGTCGCGTGTGGTCGGGCAGGCAAGTCCATCTTTGCCTTTGCCAAGCGGTGGAACTACCAGTTTGCCCGATCTAATGGCAGTGCGTGCGGCAGCAAAGAAAGCAGGAGCATTACAAGCAGCGAATTGCCCGAAGATAGAACCGTTGATACCGTTGACACAATGTGCTTCCTGCAAATTACTACTGGTGCCCATCAGCGTGAGCGTGTTGCCATTAGAGCCAAACCAGAGACCCACCACGGCGTTAGCAGGTAGCGTGGGCGGTTTGGGTGCAATCGCTGCCGAGGTACCCTGATCGATTACCAGAGGATTGTAGATAGAAATCTGACCGGTAGCAGGATCAAGGATTGCCCCCTGGACGAAGGCAGATTGGCCAGCATTGGACTCGTTACATGCGCCATTGTTCGGATCGGTAGCCGTGAGCTGGTAAGGCATAGCAAGCCCGGCTGCTGTGAGCGGTTGCGGTGGTACAATTAAGGTACAATCGCCATTGACCCCGGCTGCATGCGAGCCAAAGTGGGGGCGCAGTATAAAGTAGGAACCTGCGCCAATGGCAATAATGAGTGTTACGGCAGCGCCAATGAACATGAGCGGGGAGAAGCGCTGTCGCCGTCGTGGTGGCCTCATGTTTGATGGAGTCGGTCGTGTAAGCGTCTGCATAACCCAAAACTCTCTTTCTTCCAGTCAAGACCCTTTTTAAGGCCAACTGGTCTGTATTTTTGGTCAAACGGGTGCGTCGTACCAGACTCCCCTGGTTTAAAAAGTACGCACCCATGAGGTTGGAAACTTTACTCTGCCTGTGAAGGCAGTACGCGGTCTTGCTGTAGCCGTGAGCCTTTGCTCAACTATTACTGCTACAGCCAGGGCGCTAGCCTGAGATATGAATTTCTACTTTCATCAGGCCCGACTATATACATAGAGAGAGAGGCAGTCACAGCGTGTATCGCGATGCGCTGTGAACTGATATGATCTTTTTTGATACTTTTTGTGATATTGCTATCGATTGGGATAATACCATAGGTCTCGTGCATAGCTGTGGATATGATAAAAATTTAGTACTTTCCTACCAACTTTCGGTTAAGATATCTCCACCGTAGATATTCTTCTGGAGCCGATTGACGCGGTGATAATGAAGCTGGAGGTGATGAAACGGTCAAGGCAATACGGCGTGTCGTTGAAGAATGCGGAAATAGGTTGTTTCCGTATCAGGCTTGCCTGTATTTAAGATATACTGTTAGAAGAGGCTTTCCCAAGATGTCCCGGCGACCCAGTCTGAAAGGATAACTCATGCGAGCAATAATAAGTGTGGCTAACCGTGATGGACTAACGCAGTTAGCAAGTGAGATGCAAACGCACAATGTGACGATCTTCTCAACCGGTGGTACTCGGAACTTTCTGACCGCAGAAGGTATTCCAGCCGAGTCGGTGAGCACGCTGACCCGGTTTCCCGAAATACTGGATGGACGTGTCAAGACGCTCCATCCAGCAATTCTTGCAGGCATTCTCGCCCGTCGCGATCTTTCCCATCACGCGGACGAGCTGGCAGCCCACGATATCGAACCGATTGACATCGTTGTGGTGAATCTCTATCCCTTTGCCGCGACCGTGGCTCGTCCAGACACCACGCTGACGGAAGCTTTGGAGCAAATTGATATCGGTGGGGTGACACTGGTGCGAGCTGCTGCTAAAAACTTCCAGGACGTGATTGTGCTGGTGCGGCCCGAAGATTATGCTCCGGTGATGCAGGAGTGGCGTGAGCAGGGTGAGGTGAGTATAGAGACGCGCCGCCGCCTGGCCGCTATTGCTTTCCAACATACCGCCACGTACGATACGACTATCGCGGAGTATCTGCGTGGCGCGAGCGGCGAACTCTTCCCTGAGGAATTGACGCTCCCGCTAGAGCGTGTTCAAACACTGCGTTATGGCGAAAATCCTCATCAGCAGGCGACATTCTATCGCTGGAGTGGCGCTACCAGGGCTGCGACCACCTTGCCCACAGTGGCGGGAGCAGAGGTATTGCATGGCAAAGAACTCTCTTTCAATAACCTGCTGGACCTGGATGCTGCTCTTGGCGCTGTGCAGGATTTTACGGCCCCTACGATTGCGATTATCAAGCATACGAACCCGTGTGGGTTGGCCTGTGATGATGTGCTGGTAGAGGCGTATAAAAAGGCGCATGGGGGCGATCCCATTTCTGCCTATGGTGGCATCATTGGCTGTAACCGCCCGATAGATGAAGCTGTGGCGCATGAGATCAGTCAGTTGTTCTACGAAGCAGTGATTGCTCCAGAATTTACTCCCGGCGCTCTCAATATTTTGCGGCACAAGAAAAACCTGCGTCTCCTGGCAACGCATTGTCCGATGGAGCCAAAGGCGGTCAATACGCAGCTTTTGCAAGCAGGGCGGCCTGATGTCCATGCTGTGAGCGGAGGGATTCTCTTGCAGACGCCTGATGTGGATGAGCGTGAAACCGAGTATAACGTTGTCACTGAGCGCGAGCCTACGCTGGAGGAAGTAACGGACCTGATGTTTGCCTGGAAGGTGGTACGGCGCGTGAAGTCAAACGCGATTGTGCTGGCACGCAAGCTGACGGTCGTTGGGGTCGGAGCTGGACAGATGAACCGGGTTACCAGCGTTCAACTGGCGGTGACGAAAGCGGGAGAGCGAGCACGCGGGGCCGTCCTGGCGTCCGATGCGTACTTCCCCTTCTCCGATGGCGTCGAAACTGCGGCGAAGGGCGGAGTGACCGCCATTATCCAGCCCGGCGGCTCTATTCGAGACGAGGAGACGATCCGTATGGCGAATCAGCATGCTATCGCCATGATCTTTACCGGAAAACGGCATTTCAGGCATTAAAACGTTCCGCTGAAGGCTAAACGAAACGCAGGCGAAAAAGCAGGTCACTGAGTCAGAGATGACCTGCTTCTTTGTTGCAGCTTGCTTTAAGGATTGCTCCTGCTTTAGTTCTGTGATACGACGATCTCGTCGGAGAAGAAGCGTACCCAGAGTACCACTATTCCCAGGCCGCCAATCAAGGCAAAGAAAGCGACAGCACCGCCAGCATCATTGTTGGGATCTTTGAATGGGTAGAAAATAATCAAAGAGAGCCAGCAGATAGTAAGGGCCGCCGTCAGGCTCAATTTTGTGGTCTCTGCGCTTGCTCTGTAGAGGATGTGATAGAAAACGATAATAAGCAGGCCAATCAGCACCACAACAAGCTTGAAATTGGTGGTAATAGAACCGTCACCAACCCAATCTATGATCAGGTCGGATTTAATAAATAAGAAGGCACACACCCACAAGATCGTGAGAACGACGCCTCCAATGACTTTGCGCAGCTCTATAGGGCTATTCACGGTATCAAGGCTCCTTTCAAGGAGATATGTTGGCTGAAAAAGGACTGAACAATACGCATCGATGCTGTGTTGCGCGTATGTGAAGCCCAGGAAGTCAGACTCTTTAGCTTTTCTGTCTTGAACCTATTATAGCGTGGCTCTAAATGTTGCGTCAAGCTTAGATCAAAAACATTTCTTTCGGGCTGAAGAGCAAGCTACTGGTAATACGCGCGGGCGAAACGCGCTGCCCAGATGGCATTATTGATGAGCAACGCCTTATTGGCGCTAATACTCTCCCCGTCGGTCACTTTTGCCACATGAGCCAGCAAAAACGGTGTGATGGCCGCTCCTCGTATGCCCTGCTTGCTTGCTAACTGTAAAGCCTCTGTGGTGGCTTTTTCCAGGGATGCTGCCTCGATCTGATATGGTCTGGGGATAGGACAGGCTACGATAAGGCCCTGGAGCTGACATTCCCACTGCATGCGTGCCATAGCTGCGAGCGTCGCGACATCGTCAGCGCGATGGGGAAGCGGGCGTCCGCTGCTATAGACATAAAACGCAGGAAATTCGTTGGTTTGCCAGCCAATCACGGGAATGCCCTGCGTTTCCAGATATTCCAGTGTCAGGTCAAGATCAAGAATAGATTTAGCGCCCGCGCATACCACCAGTACAGGTGTGCGGCTCAATTCCGTCAGATCGGCAGAGATGTCCATCGTCGTCTCCGCCCCACGATGGACGCCACCAATGCCGCCGGTAGCGAAAAAGCGAATACCGGCCATATTGGCGCAGAGCATCGTGCCCGCGACAGTGGTTGCTCCCCACTTTCCGGTTGCCAACGTCATAGCCAGATCGCGTCTGCTCACCTTTTGTACATCTTGCGCTGTCCCCAGGTGGGTAATTTCATCCAACGTCAGGCCAACTTTGATCTGACCGGCATGGATGCCGATGGTGGCAGGGACAGCTCCTTCCGCTCGGATCGACTGCTCCATTGCCTGTGCTATTTCAATATTGATAGGATATGGTAGACCGTGCGCGATCACAGTTGATTCAAGCGCCACAACTGCGCGGCGCTCATTGAGCG
>DASTZT010000415.1:0-2537 GCA_035764225.1 Ktedonobacteraceae bacterium | reverse complement strand
TACTGCAACCATACCCTGGATGCCCTCTATCAGGAGGAACTAGCGACCCCTGATGTCGGCGCGCGGCAACAGATCTTCGCACAGATCCATCAAATTTACCTGGCAGACTTCCCTTTCATCGTACTCTACAGCCCGCCGGTGATCTTTATTGTGCGCAAGGGGACGCACAACTACCAGCCCAGCCCCCTTGGCTTCCAGGACGAAAATGTGTGGGAGTGGTGGTGCGATAACGGCAAGTGTTAGGCGAGCTTGACCATGGTTCAGGGTGTTATTGTACCGCTTGCTACCCTTGCAAGGTATTTGCTAGAATAAAGCAACGTCCAGGCTGAGAAATAACCAGTGGTAGCTTAACCAGGAGGAACTTGCTTGTGTTAGAGCGCAAACTTGGTCGTTCAGACCTCTCTGTATCGGTGCTTTGTTTTGGCGGAAACGTGTTTGGATGGACTGTGGACGAGAGAAACTCGTTTGCTGTACTTGATGCCTTCGTTAAAGGCGGAGGAAACTTTATTGATACTGCCGATGTCTATGGCGTGGGCGCATCCGAGACCATTCTCGGCAAGTGGATGAAGGCGCGTAAGAACCGTGAGCAGATCATTCTTGCTACGAAGGTGGGCAGCCAGATGGGCAGCGATGCGAGTATGCGGGGCCTCTCGCGGCAGTATATTCTCAGTGAAGTTGAGGCTTCATTGAAACGCCTGCAGACCGATTACATCGACCTCTATCAAACGCATCGCGATGATCCGAATACGCCGCTCGATGAGACGCTGGCCGCGTTGAATGACCTGGTACAGCAGGGCAAGGTGCGCTACATCGGCGCCTCCAACTATAGCGCCACCCGCTTGCGCAAAGCCCTTCAGGTCAGCCAGTTGCATGGCTTTGCTCGCTTCGAAAGCGTACAGCCGCCGTATAATTTGGTCAATCGGGGAGAGTACGAGGGCAGCCTTGAGGAGCTTTGTATTGAGCAGGACATTGGCGTCATCACCTACTCCTCGCTGGCAAGCGGCTTCCTGACCGGCAAGTATCGCCCGCACCAGCCGTTGCCTGCCAGCCCACGTGCCAGCCGCATTCGAGAACGCTACATGAACAAGAATGGCTTCAGCGTTCTTGAGCAAATCGATCATGTAGCAGAGGCCCATCACGCGACGGATGCGCAGGTTGCGCTTGCCTGGATTCTGGCTCAGCCGGGTATCACCTCCGCCATTGCCAGTGCCACCTCTGCCGAACAGGTCGATGAAATGCTTGGCTCGGTCAATCTGCATCTCAGCGAAGAGGAGATGGCCGCGCTTGATACGGCCAGCGCGTGGAGTAAGAATGGTCGATAAATAGCCTTCACTCACTCTTTTGTGATTTTTCTGTTCAAGAAATCGCGTTGTACAGGAAGACTGCCCCTTTTTGCAAGCAGGCTGCAATAAGTAATCCAGATAGTTGAGTCATACCGTATGGTGGGTAGTTGAGGTAAGCATCAGATACTGCTGAGGCGAAAATCCGTATATCACTGAAGAGGAAAACAGGTATGTCCAACACGCTGCCGCCAGGTCCGCGAGGTCTACCGCTGCTCGGCTCCGTTATCCCCTGGCTACAGGACCAGCCCCGCTTCCTTCTGGAGACGTATCAACGCTATGGAGATGTTGTGCGCTTCCAGTTTCTGGGCTTTCGTGGCGCTATTTTTCATGGGGCCGAGGCCAACCGTTATATCCTCATCGATGCGGTAGATAATTTTCAGGTTGGTCCGGTTATTGAGCGAGCGCGGGCGCGTTGGATTGTGGGACAGGGCATTTTGTTTATCGACGAGCCTGAACATCGCCAGCAGCGACGGTTAATCGTGCCTTCGATGCATCGTAGACGTATTGAGGGCTATCAACAGGCGATGCGTGAAGTCACGACGCAGATTCTTGACCGCTGGCAGCCGGGGGTCGCTATCGATATTGCCAGCGAGATGGATGACCTGGCGCTGATCATCGAGGGGCGCACGCTCTTCAACATGGATTTCAGCGGAACGGAGCATAGCTTGAGCGATGCCGTCATGGTGGTGACGCAGACGATGAATGATGCTTTTCGTATCGCCTTTGCTCAGCTTCCCTTTGATGTGCCGGGCATTGGCTATGGGCGCAGCGTGCGACGGGCGATCTCTCGTATCAGGATGCTGCTGGAAGAAATTATTGACCGCCACGAGCGCGAACAAAGCGATACCGGAGATATCGTTTCAATGCTGGTTGCCGCTCGCGACGAGGATGGAAATCGTCTGAGCGCCTCGCAGATCATGGATCATCTGCTCACGCTCTTTGTCGCCGGGCATGAGACGCTTGCCAACGCGCTGACCTGGGCCTGTTATCTGCTCGCCCAGCATCCCCATGTAACGTCAAAGCTGCTGCATGAACTGGAAACACAACTGGGTGGGCAACCGCCAACTCCCGATGATTTGCAGCGGCTACCCTATCTGGAACAGGTCGTCAAGGAGGTGCTGCGCATCTATCCTCCTGCTGCCAGTCTCTCGCGCATTGCTCGTGAGCCGTTTGAGTGGAAGGGCTATACCTTCC
>DASTZT010000414.1:0-6818 GCA_035764225.1 Ktedonobacteraceae bacterium | reverse complement strand
CGCTACGCAACTCTCTGGGGATGATGTCGAGCGTAAATTGCTGCTCACAGCAGGGGCATGGAGCCTCTATCGTCAGGCCGGACGCCAGCTCAGGCCAGCCCCGGAAGCGCCACGACCAGCCCCACCGGAAAGCCTGCCAGTATGCTCAGCGATAGCGGCGAACGCGCTGGAAAGTCTGTTGCGCAAAGAGCACGATGAGGTGCTGCCGGAAGCACTAGAGCAGCTCAAGCAAATTGGTCAACGCCTCCCATACGAGCTGCTGCCTCAGGCGCTGGCCTATGGTGCGCAGTCAAAAGAGATACGAGCGAAGCTGATTCCGGTGATAGGCGAACGCGGGCGTTGGCTTGGTCAGTTCAACACAAGCTGGTCGTGGGTGGCGCAGTTTCTGGCAGGGGATAGCTTGCCGGACGATGCCGAAACCATCTGGCAGGAGGGAACGGTTGGTCAGCGCAGCGAGATTTTGCGCCAACTGCGGGCCGTTGATGCGGCAAAAGCACGCGAGTGGCTCAATGCAGTGTGGAAGCAGGAGAAAGCCGAAGTCAGAAACAAATTTCTGGCGACCTTCAAGGCTGGACTGTCCGCCGAAGATGAAGAGTTTCTTGAAAAGGCGCTCGATGATCGCAGCGAAAGCGTGCGCACTACCGCAGCAGAGTTGCTGGTATGCATCCCGACATCGGCCCTGGTTCAACGTATGAAGGCGCGGGCCGATGCCATCCTGGTTTACGCTGGCGGCCTGTTCCAGATGAAAGAACCAAAAGAGATTGATAAAAGCTGGCAACGCGACGGCATTCCGACAGCGCCGAAGAACAGCAAAGACAAAAGCTGGTACCAGACTCAAGTGCTTTCGCTGATCCCTCCCACCTACTGGGAAGAACGTTTTGCCGCTACGCCTGATGCGTTGATAAAAGCTGCAAAAATGCATAAGAGGAAAAACGACATTCTTTTATGCTGGTCATACGCTGCCATGCTCCATCAAACACCATCGTGGGCATTACCGCTTTGGCAATGGCTCTGTGAACATCGAGATCGCGGCACCATCCGCGATCTGTATGCCTCTGAGATCCATGAGCTACTAACAGATTTAATTTCCCAGGCCGAGGCGGAAGCCTATCTGCAACAATACCCGGCTCACAGCGACGAATGGCAAACCGCTCTACCGACTATGACTGGAGCATGGAGCCAGGCGTTCGCGGAATACTACCTCCAGAGCTTGAGAAACGCCGTCGCTGCTCTTAAAGAGAAAATGCAGCCGGTCAATACCTGGAGCGCGACGCTTACGAAGGCCGCCCTTTCGCTACCACCAACCTGCTTTGAGGCCGCGATGGAACCGCTGGAATTACCGGAAGAGAATGTCTGGCAGATTCATTACTGGCGGCACGAACTTGATACCTTTATTGAACTGGTACGCACACGAAAACGCATTTTAGAGGAGATTAGATAGACATGACGACATCTAACGGAGCACAGAAAAAATCAACCGCTACCACCAAAAGCGAGACACCAACAGCCAATGCAGTTTTGCGCCGACACGCCGAGCAGCAGTTCGCGGAGGAGCTGGCTGCTCTGGCGAAAGAGGACAAGCGCCAGTGTCCGCCCAACTGGTCGCTCTCGCCCTGGGCCGTGCGCACCTACCTGATGGGAGGCACGCTCTCCAATGGTTTCGTCGTGTCGCCCAAATATATTGGCAATCCCCGCCTGATCGAAATCGCCGTCGCCACTCTGGCAACCGACCGGGCGCTGCTGCTCTATGGCGTTCCTGGGACAGCCAAGAGCTGGGTTAGCGAGCATCTAGCCGCAGCAATTTCCGGCAATTCAACCTTGCTGATTCAGGGAACCGCAGGCACGGACGAGAGCGCGATTCGCTATGGCTGGAACTATGCTCGCCTGCTGGTTGAGGGACCATCACCCGCCGCCCTGGTCGTTAGTCCGATGATGAACGCGATGGAGGAAGGCAAAATTGCCCGCATCGAAGAGCTAACACGCATCCCAAGCGAGGTACAGGATACGCTGATTACGATCCTCTCCGAAAAGACGCTGCCGATTCCCGAACTCAATACTGAGGTTCAGGCCCGCAAAGGCTTTAACCTGATCGCCACCGCCAATAACCGTGACAAAGGCGTAAACGAGCTTTCCAGCGCCATGATGCGCCGCTTCAACACGGTTATTCTTCCCCTGCCCGATAGCATGGATGAAGAGGTCGAGATTGTTGATCGGCGCGTGGCCAGCCTGGGACAGGCGCTTGAACTGCCTGCCGAAAAGCCTGCTTTAGAAGAGATTCGCCGCGTTGTGACGGTTTTCCGCGAACTGCGCAGTGGCGTTACGCTTGACGGAAAGACGAAGGTAAAGTCGCCCAGTGGCACGCTTTCCACTGCTGAAGCAATCTCGGTGATCAACAATGGTCTGGCGATGGCTGGCTATTATGGCGATGGCGTGCTCAATGCGAACGACCTGGCGGCGGGATTGACTGGAGCTATCGTCAAAGATCCGGTGCAGGACCGCGTGGTCTGGCTGGAATACCTGCAAACGGTGGTGAAAGAGCGCGACGGCTGGAAAGATTTGTATCGAGCGTGTCAGGAGGTGTTGTAAGATGAGCCTGCACATCTTCGGTGTGCGCCATCATGGTCCCGGCTGTGCGCGTAGTCTATACGCCGCACTGGAGGCGCTCAAACCGGATATTGTGCTGGTTGAGGGACCACCTGACGCCCAGGAAGTCCTGCCGCTTTTGCTGCGAGAGGAGATGCAGCCGCCGGTTGCGCTCCTCATCTACGCGCCCGATAATCCCAGGCGTTCGGTCTATTATCCTTTCACGCACTTCTCGCCAGAGTGGCAGGCTCTCCGCTATGCCCTGCAACGCCAGATTCCGGCGCGTTTTATGGATCTGCCACAGGCTATCCAACTGGCAAAAGAGCCGTTAGCGGAGGAAACGTCAGACGAAACGGCACCGATTGATGAGCAACAGCAGCAGAGGGCCAGCACGCATACAACAGCAGTCGAGCCGCCTGCGACGCTAGTCCAGCGCGACGATCCATTGGCAATGCTGGCTGAAGCGGCTGGCTATAGCGATCACGAGCTATGGTGGGAGCAGCAAATTGAGCAGCGACACGATGCCAGCAATCTCTTCGAGGGTATTCTAGAGGCGATGACGGCGCTACGGGCCGATCCCACGCCCAAAGACGAGGTAGAGGCCCAACGCGAAGCTCATATGCGTGAGACGATTCGGGCGGCGCAAAAAGAAGGTTTTGAGCGCATCGCCATCGTCTGTGGAGCATGGCACGCTCCAGTATTAGCAAATAGCGATTCTGCTAAAGCGGACGCGGCCTTGTTGAACGGACTCAAGCGCGTCAAAGTCGAAGCCACCTGGATTCCCTGGACGAACTCGCGCCTCGCCTATCGCAGCGGCTACGGCGCGGGTGTTACCTCGCCCGGCTGGTACGAGCACCTCTGGACCGCTCCCGACCGCATCACCATTCGCTGGATGGCCCATGCGGCTCGCCTTTTGCGTGCGGAGGGGCTTGATGCCTCGTCCGCCAGCGTGATCGAAGCTGTGCGGCTCAGCGAAGCGCTGGCAGCCATGCGCGATCTGCCGATGCCCGGCATGGCGGAACAGCACGAGGCGATCCAGACGGTGCTCTGTCACGGCAATGCCACGCCGATGGAGCTTATTCGCGATAAGCTAGAGATTGGCAACCGGTTGGGACAGGTGCCACCGGAGACGCCAGCCGTGCCATTGCAGCGCGATCTGGAAATCCAGCAACGCAAATTGCGCCTCAAACCCTCGGCGGAAATCGTCAAGCTCGAACTTGATTTGCGCAAGGAGACGGATCGCGCTCGCAGCCAGCTCTTGCACCGTTTGCGCCTCTTGAAGATCAATTGGGGCGAGCCACAGCGCGTCTATGGCAAAACTGGCACATTTCACGAACACTGGCAACTGCAATGGCAGGTCGAATTTGTGGTCTCGCTGATCGAAGCCAACATCTGGGGCAATACCGTCGAGGTGGCCGCGACATCCTATGTCCATCATACGGCGGATAGCACCGAGGAGTTGCCACCACTGACTGAGTTACTGGACCAGGCGATCCTGGCTGAGCTACCAGACGCGGTCGATCATCTTTTGCAAGAGATCCAGAAACGGGCCGCCATTTCCGCTGATGTCCAACATATGATGGCCGCCATGCCGCCGCTTGCTAAAGTGGCTCGCTACAGCGATGTGCGCCAGACTAAAGCGGAACGCATCATTCCGGTGCTGGATGGCCTGTTTGAACGCATTGTGATTGGTCTGCCAGGAGCCTGCGCCTCGCTGGATGACGACGCCGCACGGGTTATGATAAAGAGCATCGACCATGTGCATGGTAGCGTCACTCTGCTCAACCGCGACGAGCAGCGCAAAGAGTGGCTCGCTCTCCTGCGTCAATTGACGGAACGCGAGAGCATTCATGGACTGGTGCGCGGACGCTGTTGTCGTCTGCTGCTGGAACAGAACGCGTTGGATGACGAGGAGTTGCAACGGCATACGCGTCTCGCGCTCTCCCTCGCCACGCCAGCTCCCCAGGCCGCGTCATGGATCGAGGGCGTGTTACACGGCAGCGGCATGCTCGTGCTGCATCAGGATGGGCTGTGGCGGGCGCTGGATGCCTGGATGAGCGAGCTGCCTCTCGACGTATTCGATGCGCTGCTACCGATTTTGCGCCGCTCCTTCTCTGGCTTTCAAGCGCCTGAGCGTCAACAGATGGGCGAAAAGGTCAAGCGCCTGCATACCTCATCGCCTGCTCATTCGGGACAGACAATGGGAGGAGTTGCGCAAAGTGATCTCGATCAAGAACGAGCCGACAAAATATTGCCTGTGCTGGCACAGATTATGGGGGTAGCATTCAATGGCAATTGATGAAAAAGAGCGCCTGCGTCGCTGGCGGCTCGTCCTGGGCAAAGACTCGGCGCAGTGTTTAGGCATGGGAGGCGGTAAAGGTGGCAATGGCGGTGACTTTTCGTTGAGCGAGCGCGATATGGGCATGGATGACGTGCTTGAAGCACTCTATGATGCTGGACGTTCAGCGGGCCTCGGCGGCTCCTCACCCAAAGTCGCGCGTTGGCTGGGCGATATTCGCACCTACTTCCCATCCTCAACGGTACGCGTGATGCAACAAGACGCGCTGGAACGACTGAACCTCACGCAGATGCTGCTCGAACCGGAGATGTTGGAGCAGGTGGATGCCGATGTTCACCTTGTCGCTACCCTGCTCTCACTCAGCAAGGTGATTCCAGAGAAGACGAAGGACACGGCGCGGCATGTAGTACGCAAAGTGGTGGAAGAGTTGGAGCGCAAACTGGCGAATCCGCTGCTTCAGGCGGTGCGGGGCAGCCTCAATCGTGCCACGCGCTCCTATCGTCCACGCCCCAACGAAATCGACTGGCACAATACGATCCGGCTCAACCTGAAGAACTACCTGCCGGAGCAAAAGACGATCATCGTCGAGCGCCTCGTGGGGCATGGACACAAGCGTTCATCTTTACGCGACATCGTGCTCTGCGTCGATCAAAGCGGCTCAATGGCGGCCTCGGTCGTCTATTCGGGCATCTTCGGCGCGGTGCTGGCCTCGATCAAAGCCGTCAGCACGCGCATGGTCGTCTTCGATACGGCGGTGGTCGATCTGACCGACGATCTGCAAGATCCGGTAGACCTGCTCTTCGGCACCCAACTCGGTGGAGGAACGGATATCAACCGCGCCCTGGCCTATTGTCAGCAAGTCATCACGCGTCCCACCCAGACCATCCTGGTGCTGATTACCGACCTCTACGAAGGCGGCAATAACCAGGAGATGCTGCGGAGGGCCGCAGAACTGGTCAGTAGTGGCGTCCAGGTTGTTTGTCTGCTGGCCTTAAGCGACAAGGGAGCGCCCAGCTATGACCAGCGCAACGCCGCCCATCTTGCCAGCATGGGCATCCCTTCCTTCGCCTGCACGCCCGACCTTTTCCCCGACCTGATGGCCGCCGCGATCCAAAAACAAGACCTGGGCCTGTGGGCCGCCAAAAACGATATCGTCGCCGCAAGAGCGGAACAAGGGTAAGCTAAGAGGATGTTTCGGCGAGCGACGAGGGCAAGCGCGAGGCCCCCGCCCATCGCCGCCAATCCCCTTGCCCCTACCGTTCCCCCGAAATCGTCGCCAATCCCCGCCAAAAACCGAACGGGACCGGTAATGGCAGCAATGATCGTAGGGGCAAGGGGCGGTGCTGGTTGGGATGCGGGGGCCTCGCGCTTGCCCTCGTCGCTTCGTTTGGGGGAGGGGCGGGCAATGAATTGGACGAGTTGATTATTATCCCTGCATCCCTAGCAGGTTCCCACTCTCGTAGCGTCGCAGTCCCAATTGGAATAACCCGACAGCCACAAGCACGATCAACGCCGTTACTCCCAGCAGAGCACCGATCAAGGGCCAGGTGAACTGGTGCAAGATCTGCAACGGGACATAGGAAACGAAGCCAGCAGGCACAACCGTGAAGAGAGCCAGCCGCACAACGCCATGAAAGATGTCCATTGGATAGGTGCTGAACGAGATCAACGCCCCCAACATTTGCTGCTGCAGCCCTTCGGTATTGCCCAGGAAGAACGCTAAAGAGCAGAGAATCACAATGAAGGCGGTGAAAATGCAGGCCACTGTTAACGCGAGCAGCACAAACAGGACGATGTGCCATAGATCGGGGTGCAGGAAGAGCGTATAAGCTCCCACCGCGAAGAGAATATCGCCCCACGCCGTCGGATCGGTAGCGGCAATACAAACGTGCAGCAGAACATAGCGCGGCATCCCCAGATACGCGTCCAATCCTCC
>DASTZT010000413.1:0-2965 GCA_035764225.1 Ktedonobacteraceae bacterium | reverse complement strand
AAGAATGGGACAATGCTGTAGATGGCTGCGTCATGGCGGGACCATAACATGTTAGATCATTGCTCATGAAATGTGTCAATAAAAGAAAAAAGTGCGAGAACAAACTCCCGCACCTCTTTTCTCTATTGCTTACACAATCGGGATCAGCCAGCGCGTGAACCACGCACCCGCCAGCCGTGCTACCTCTGCTAATGAATTTCGATCTTCGAAGAGTGTCGTTGCCCCTGAAATTTGCTCAAACTGCTTGTTGGTTGGGAGACTTTCCAGATGCTCTAATGCGTCCTGGTTCGTTTGCATGGCGGAGGCGTCTTTCTCCGGCGCTAATAGTAGCGTCGGGACTGTGACGCGAGGCAGGTATTGCTGTGCCAGATCGAGACGCCCGGAGGCGGAGACGACGGCGTGAATGGCATCGGGACGAAAAGCCGCGGCGATCAGAGCGGCTGCCCCGCAAGCTCCGCTCCCAAAGCAACCAATCGAAAAGTTCTCGGTTTCCTGAGTTTGTAGCAACCATTCTGACATGCCAATCAGTCGCTGCTGTATAATGTCGGTGTTGTCGCGGAAAAAAGCCGTCTGCTGGTCGATCTGTCGCTCCTGAGGGGTAAACAGATCGACCAGCAAGCTAGCAAGGTTATTATCGAAGAAGACGCTGCTCAAAGCAATGGCATCCTGGTGAGAAGTAGAGGAGGTATCTCCCATGCCGCTTGCCAGGATCACCAGCCCGTGAGCGTGCGGAGGAATACGGAGGATTGCCTTGAGATTGAGCGCACCAGCTCCCACAGTAAGTAAACGTCCATCGTTAAGACTTGTGTCAGGGTTTGTGTTTGTCGATATATTCGTGCTTTCTATCATTATATTTGCCTCTTTCTGAATTCCTGAACTGTCACCTCTATTACGTTTTAACCGGATAGAACTTAGACAGAGCCTCGCTTTTTCAACTGACGCCGCAAACCGACCGCTTTTTCAACCTCATCAGAGAATATATAGGTACCGGAGCTATTGACCAACAATTCCGATTAGCATTACGATAGCGCCACATAAAATCTTTGCTCTAAACACTCGCGACATCCTACGCTAATTTTTTAATGAGGAGAGTTGAACAGATTTATGCAGGTAAACATTCCTGAAAGCTGGCATACCCATCTTGCCAATGAACTTGATAAGCCCTACTTTCATAAACTCGCGCAATTCGTCGATGAGGAGCGCCAGAACTATACCGTTTTCCCACCGGAGCCGGAAGTCTTCTCGGCCCTGCAAATCACGCCGTATGAGCGGGTCAATGTCTTGTTGCTGGGACAAGATCCCTATCATGACAACAACCAGGCTCACGGGCTCTGTTTTTCCGTTTGCCCCGGCATCAAACCGCCCCCGTCGTTGATGAATATGTTCAAAGAACTGCAAACGGATGTTGGTTTTCGCGTTCCCAACAATGGCTATCTCGTACCCTGGGCCGAGCAAGGAATCTTAATGCTCAATGCTGTGCTGACTGTGCGGGCGCATTCTCCCAATTCGCACAAAAATCATGGCTGGGAAACCTTTACGGATGCGGTGATTCGTCAGGTGAATGAGAAAACCGATCCGGTAGTTTTTGTCTTATGGGGTGGCTATGCTCAGAAGAAGCTCAAGCTGATCGACACAAAGCGGCATAGCGTTGTCCAATCGGCCCATCCCTCTCCGCTCTCGGCCCATAACGGCTTTTTTGGCAGCAAGCCCTTCTCCGCGATCAATGCCGCCTTACAAAAAGCTGGTAAACCGGAGATCAACTGGCAGCTGCCCGATCTATAGCTGTGACCTTTTCTGCATGCGCTATCGTTATATAACGTGTAGGGGCAATCCCTTGCGGTTGCCCGGTCTTTTTGTCCAGCCAGAGAGACAGGAAAAGAAACAGCTATGACGCAACGTTCCAGTTCAGCCAGCTCGCATGCTGATTTTACGCCCCCTTTTGTGCTTGCTCTCGATGTTGGTACCTCGTCAACGCGGGCGCTGCTCTTTGATGCTACTGGGACGGTCGTGCCAAAAATGATTTCGCAGCGTCCCTACCAGCTCAATACCTCGAATGATGGTGAAGTTTCCATTGATGCTGACGCGCTGCTGGCTGTTGTCGTCCAGACCATCAACGATATTCTTACCCTGGCGGGACCATTGGCTCAGCAGATTGGCGCGGTAGCCATAGACACCTTCTGGCATAGCCTGATGGGGGTTGATGCCGCCAATCGGCCCATAACCCCTCTCATTACCTGGGAGGATACGCGTCCATTTAGCGCCGCGCTGGAACTGCGCTCACAACTGGACGAGCAAGCGGTGCATGATCGCACCGGAGCACGCTTCCATGCTAGCTATTGGCCCGCTAAACTACGCTGGCTCGCCACCACCCAGCCCGAAACGTTTGCACAGGCGGCTCAATGGATCTCATTTGGCGAGTATCTGCACCGCAAGCTTTTGGGGCGTTCAGTTTGTAGCCTCTCTATGGCCTCCGGTACCGGGTTGCTCAACACGCGCAAAGGCACCTGGGATCGCGAATTGCTGGATGTCTTGAAGGTGCGCCCGGAGCAATTGCCGGAACTGGGCGATGCAGAAGACGGCCTGAAAGGTCTCACCCCTGAATATGCCACAGCCTGGCCTACTTTACGCGCTGTGCCCTGGTTTCCCGCCGTAGGTGATGGTGCCTCGGCCTGTATCGGCTCTGGTTGCGCCACCATCAAAAACTGGTCGCTCACAATTGGCACATCGAGCGCCATGCGGGTCGTGGTCAAGCCTGAGCAGGTGGTGCCGCCTATGGGCCTCTGGCTCTACCTGGTCGATAGCAAACGCGCTGTTCTCGGCGGTGCGCTCAGCGAAGGTGGCAATCTGCTCACCTGGCTGGACACAGTGCTCAAGTTGCCCCCTTTACAGGAAGCGGAGCAACTGATAGCCGGGCTGGAACCAGACTGTCACGGTCTCACCATACTACCATTTATCTCTGGCGAGC
>DASTZT010000412.1:0-9757 GCA_035764225.1 Ktedonobacteraceae bacterium | reverse complement strand
ATCTTGAATGGTGATAAGCAGCCAGTAAATCAGGTGTGTTCGGTAGTCAGTAATGAGATCCTCCCATGAGTAGCCGCTCACTCCATTTGCTTGCAAAACATCGTAGTAGCGTCTCAGCATCCTGTCTTCGCGCTGCTCCGCATGACGCTGCTCAGAGGTCCAGAAGGTCGCCATCAAGTTGACAAGGTCATGTCCGCCAATATCGAAGCTGGCCGACTGCCAATCCAACAAATATGCCGTTCCCGCCGTTGGCTCCTTCGGGCATAGAAAGTTGGCAAAATAAAATTTATTTAGAACAATTGCGGCTATTCTATCATAAATGGTAGGGGTTGTGCTTTTTTATTCGAATAAAGTTTCTGCTCTCATCCTGCAACCTGGCTTCTTCGCAGTTGTTGTGATATGCTTTGGTTAGAACATATTTTCATGGAGGGAAGCAATAAAGGTGAAGCAACAGCTTGAAAGCATATGGGATCGGCAGCATCGCTGTCCCAGTGGCATTGTGGGATGGTTGGTCGGGGAACAGATGGTGCGCCAGCATAGACCGGAGACGACCTGGACTGTGAACCTTCTGGATATACAGCCGACAGATACGGTACTGGAAGTTGGTTTCGGCGCGGGCCAGGGCATCAAGTTGGCGGCAATGAAAGCCTGTGATGGACATGTTATGGGAATTGACCTTTCGGAGGATATGGTGCGGGCAGCTCGAAGGCGGAATGCTCGCGCCGTGAAGGATAGGCGTGTCGTATTATCGCAAGGCAATATTACGGCGCTCTCCTTTGAGGATCAGCAGTTCGACAAAATTATGACCATCCATACTGTCTATTTCTGGTCAGAGTCTTCACAAGCCTTCAGTGAGCTGTACCGTGTCCTCAAACCGGGTGGTAGGCTGGTCATTACGCTTTGTACCGGAAAAATCAATGCGCAGGGAGAAGTAGAGGTCTGGCCGTCGTTTCAGGCAATTTTGGAGGAGCGGATGATGCCGGGTCTGCTGCGGGAAGGCTTTAAGGTCGTGCGTTCAGAACGAGGGCCGAACTCCCGTCAATACACGAGCATAGCCGTCATTGGCGAGAAATAGCTCTCATTGTGTCTGCCCTTGACCGGCATTGACAAATTCTTCTGTCTAGTGATACGCTAACAAAACGAAAGTGACTATCTTCAGATAAGAGAGTTTACACCGTCTGGTGTGGCATAGAGCTTCCAAAGAGAGGTACCGATGGAGAGCAGCGTTCTTGGCATTCATCATGTAACGGCGATCACCGATGATCCCCAACGCAATATTAACTTTTATGCTGGCATCTTAGGGCTACGTTTTGTCAAGATAACCGTCAATTTTGACGCGCCGGATACCTATCATTTCTACTATGGCGATGACCTGGGGCGTCCCGGCACGATCCTGACGTTTTTCTCCTGGCTCGGCTATCCCAGAGGCAGGGGCGGCACAGGACAGATAACCGCCATCTCATTTTCCATTCCCGAAAATGCCCTGAGTTACTGGCAGCAGCGCCTGACCGAGCATGGCATTGATGTTGCCGGACCAATTCCCCGTTTCGACGAGCAGGTGCTTTCCTTTACCGATCATGAAGGGCAGAGGCTCGAACTGGTGGCCCATCGCAATGCCGAGCAAGGTAGCGCCTGGAAGGATGGTCCCGTGCCTGTAGAATACGCCATTCACGGCTTCCACAGCGTCACCCTTTCAGCCGCGAGGTTCGAGCACACCGCTTCCGTACTTACCGAACAACTCGGCTTTCAGCCCGTCGGTAAGCAGGGCAATCGCTCCCGCTACGGCATCAATGATGGTGGTATGGGTACGCTGGTCGATGTGCTAGACCTGCCCAATGGCGAACGCGGAATGCAGGCGGTTGGCACGGTCCATCACGTTGCCTGGCGCACGAGTAGCGATGAGAATCAGTTGCAATGGCAACGCAAGCTGCTTGATGCTGGTTTGCACGTTACCCAGGTAATGGACCGCGTTTACTTCCACTCGATCTACTTTAGAGAGCCGAGCGGCGTTCTCTTCGAGATCGCCACCGACGAGCCAGGCTTCGCCATAGACGAGTCGCCGGAGGAGCTAGGCACCCATCTGAAGCTACCGCCCTGGCTCGAATCGGCGCGACCTATGATAGAAGAGAACCTGCCAAAGGTCCATTTGCCCGATTAAAAACATACTTGATAATCCATATAAACCGCAAATTTTGTAAGCACGCTCTCGTCAAATGGTGTATCTGGACGCTCCCCCCGATAAATCTCTAGCGCCTGATTAATGCTACCGTGAAATTCCGGGAGAAGCGTCTTGAGGCCATAGACGCCGCCTTCATCTTTTGAAAGAATCATCTGCTCGCTGAGATAGGCATGCACGCGACAGGCGTTGAGGATGAAATACACTGGATTGTGCATGGCCGTGTCGCGTGCATCGATGTAATCCCCCACGATTGAGGCGCGATAATGCTCGGCAGGCACCTCTGGCAAAATATCGGCGGCAGCAGGCCCATACAGCGTGATGCCCCGGTGGTGAATAATCGTGAGATGGGCCGATAGATCAGAATCATAGCGCCCAGCCTCATTCCAGCGTCGCCAGGAGCCATCCGCCAGTTCATCGCCGATCTTCTGTCGCCATGTTTCGCTGTAATGCAGGTGATAGGGCAGGGGATGCTGGAAAGGCTTAAGTTCCTGCTCCACTAAAAGGCTGATTTCGATGGGGCAAGGTGCGTTCGAGAGAGCCAGCAGTGCTTCCATGAGCTGGCGCTGGGTCTCGCTGGGGAGCCGACGCCGGATCACGACCAGCAGATCAATATCACTGCGCTCAGGATTGAAACAGCCCATCGCCAGCGAGCCGTGCAGATAGATGGCAACCAGCTTATCTCCAAGAATGCTTTGCATCTGCTGGCAAAATGCCTGAATCTGTTTCCGTACGGCATTGGGGCATGATGACCAGCTATATTGAGCCAAGCAGTCTTTCCTCGTTATGCTTCTTCACGGCCTCCACGATCAAGCGGTGTTCCGCCTGCTTCACCCGTTCTTGCAATGTCTCTTCGGTATCGTCGGGCTTGATCGCAACCTCTGTTCGGCAGAGCACTGGCCCGGCATCCAGCTCTGGTATGACGTAATGGATGGTGCTACCAGTTACTTTCAAGCCAGCGTCGAGCGCCTCCTGGAGAACGTGCAGGCCGCGAAAAACGGGGATGGTTGTGCCATCGCTGGTGGTGAACGTATCGCCCATGCCGCTATCAGGCAGTAGCGCCGGATGCAGGTTGATGATGCGCCGGGGGTACTGCTCGACAAAGCCGGGGCTGAAGATGCGCATAAAGCCAGCCAGCACTACCAGATCGACCTCGAACAGGCGCAACAGGGCCAGCGTGCGAGCTTCCGCCACCATGCGCTGGCTCCTGTTCCAGGGTAAATAGACCGTTGGGATTTTATGCTTCAGCGCCCGCTGCAAGCCATAGGCGTCGGCCCGGCTGCTAATTACCAGCACAATCTCGGTCTCCGGCAATTGCTGCTTTTCAATGGCATCGATCAACGCCTGAAGATTGCTGCCACTGCCAGAGATGAGTACCGCGAGGCGTAACGGCGCTTGTTGGATATCCATATGCTATTCCTGACTAGATAGTCGCTTAGCCCTTTTGTACCTCTTCATCTGCCTGCGCCAACTCCGCCACAAAACGCCGTTTATACTGCTCAACGCGGCGACGTAGCGGTTCGTCGGTCAGTGCAAGCATCTTGGCAGCCAGCAGCACGGCCCCTTCCGGTTCTAGAATAGTCGGCGAAGCGATGCCCGATGGCAGGCGCAGCGATGAGAGCAAGTCCATGCCGCCAAAGCGATCACTGTAGGGCGGACAGGCGATGACGGGGAAGCGCGTATTGGCGTCAATCACCGCCGAGAGCGCGTTTGAGCGGCCCGCGATGGTAATATAGACCAGTGGCTCACTCTGTTGCTCGTATTCCTGCAATATCTCAAGTAAGCGTGATGTGGCTTTGTGCGCCGAACAAACCCGCATTTGATAGCTCATTTCCAGCGTCTTGAGTGTTTTCGTCACAGCCTGGGCATGCCCAAGATCGCCTTTGCTTCCCATAATAATCACAACCTGCGTTGCCATGAAGTTCCTCCTGCTAAAAATATGTTTGCCCCCTACGATTGCTGCAATCCTCGGTGGGCGATGTCTTTACGATAATGCATTCCTTCAAAAGAAATCAAAGCGGCGGCTTCGTATACTTTCTGCACTGCTTGCTGCAACGTATCACCTCGCGCCGCCACGCTGAGCACGCGGCCACCCATCGTCACCAGTTGCTGCTGTTTGATCGCTGTGCCCGCGTGGAATACCTGCACGCCCTCTATACGCTCGGCTTCTTCTATCCCAGTGATGGGGAAGCCAGTGCGGTACTTGCCAGGATAGCCGCCTGATGCCAGTGTGAGGCTGACGGCATGACCAGGGTGCCATAGCTCCGCAGGGTCTATTTCCAGCCCCTCCGCGTATTCCAGCACATCCACCAGATCTTTGCGTATCAGTAGCATCAACGCCTGCGCCTCTGGATCGCCAAAGCGTATATTATGCTCCAGCACCATCGGACCGCGTTCAGTGAGCATAATATTGGAGTAGAGCACGCCTGTAAAAAGAATACCACGCTTCATCAAAGCTTGCAGCGTCGGCGCGATAATCTGTTGCTGAATCTGTTTTTCCTGTTGCTCGCTTACAAAAGGCAGAGGGGTATATGCGCCCATGCCTCCGGTGTTCAAGCCCTCATCATGATCGAGCGCGCGTTTATGGTCCTGCGTCAGCAAAAGCGGGAGGAAGTCGAAGCCCCGACAGATCGCGGTCGAGCCAATTTCCGTTCCTTGCAGATAATCCTCGATCACCACCGTATCACCCGCGACGCCGAAGATACGATCCACCATCATCTGCTTCAACGTATCTCGTGCGGTTGTCATGTCCAGAGCAATAATTGCTCCTTTGCCAGCTGCGTTACCGTCGGCTTTAATGACAACAGGCGTGCCATGCTCTTCCAGGTAGCCTGATGCGTCTTTGTAATTGGTGAAGGTGCGATACTGAGCCGTAGGAATGCCCGCGCTGGTCATCAACGTTTTAGCGAAGGCTTTGCTTCCTTCTAAAGCTGCCCCGGCTATACAGGGACCAAAAGTAGACAGATCGCGACGCTGAAAAACGTTGACAATGCCTTCGACCAGAGGAACCTCAGGTCCGATAACAGTGAGATCAATCCGGTTCCGTTCGGCAAAATCGGCCAGTGCCGAAAACTGGTTGATGCCAATCGATATGCATTCCGCGTATGGTGCCATACCAGGATTGCCTGGAGCCGCGAATATACGGCTGACACGCGGGCTCTGGGCAAGCTTCCACACTAATGCATGCTCTCTTGCTCCTGAACCAATAACAAATAGACGCACCTTCACACCTCCGGTAATATGGTCATGTTGTAGGGACTGGCTTTCGCGTGTCAGCCGCGTCCGTCCTTATCGCTTGCCCCGTAACGCGACATCGCGTGGCAGGATCGTAGCGAGCTTTGGTGTGCGTCCTGGGTCCGTATGTGGATCGAAAGGCCAACCCTTTTTCTCCATACACCCATAACAGAACTCACCGTGCAAAAACTGGAGCGCGTCCTGATCGTCCAGTCGTTCTTGACCGGGGCGAGCGGAATTGATGGCGCGTCCCAATCCCTCCAGGCTCAGGTATCCCAGGCTATCAACGCCAATGTAGTCTGCGACCTCCTGGATACTGCGCCCGGCAGCAATCAGCTCCTCTTCCTGCGGGATGTCGATGCCAAAGTAGCATGGATGACGGAGCGGCGGTGAACTGGAGCGCAGATGGATCTCTTTGACACCTCTATGGCGTAAGGCCGAGACCAGGCGCTTCACGGTATTGCCGCGTACAATCGAGTCATCCACAATTACCAGGCGTGCTCCCTCGACTTTGGGTTGGACAAAGTTAAATTTGAGATCAACCTCCAACTCACGCAGTCGTTGATCGGGTTTAATAAATGTACGATCACTGTAGCGATTTTTGATGATGGCTTGTCCATACGGTATACCCGAAACTTCAGCATAACCGAGTGCGGCAGGGATAGACGAATCGGGAACGGGCACTACAAGATCAGCTTCAACCGGATACTCA
Source organism: Ktedonobacteraceae bacterium (assembly GCA_035764225.1). GTDB lineage: Bacteria > Chloroflexota > Ktedonobacteria > Ktedonobacterales > Ktedonobacteraceae > DASRHT01. The sequence goes on along the minus strand of DASTZT010000412.1, from coordinate 3,635 downwards.
CGCGCCAACTCGCGGCCCAGAGCTTCGCGCACATCATAGGTATAACGGCTATTGAGACGGCTGGTAGCATCGGCAAAATAAATATACTCGAAAACGCAAAGCGTGCTACGTGGCATTTTGACCAGTATTTCCGAGTGCATTCCATCTTCATCGATAGTAATCAATTCACCAGGCTCGACTTTGCGCACAAAAGTTGCTCCGGTACGATCCAGTGCGCATGATTCGGAGGCGATAATCCAATTATTGTCTATATGGCCAATGCATAATGGCCGCATCCCCCAGGGATCGCGCATCGCATAAAGCTTCCCCTCCGCCAAAAATACCAGGCTATAGGCTCCACGCAACAGGGGAAACGTGGCAATCATCCTGTCGCGCAAATTTTGGCCAGTAGCGTGCAAAAGGAGAAAAGCGATCACTTCGCTATCGGTAGTTGAACCCAGCACATCTAGGACATCCTGCGGAAGCTGTTCTCGCAACATCATACCATTTGCCAGGTTGCCATTGTGCGCCAGAGCAATGCTTTCTTGCTGATTACGTGAATCTACAATGAACGGTCCTGCGTTTTCGACACAACTGGAACCGGTTGTGGAGTAACGCGCATGGCCTATACCACAGTGAGTAAAAGGCAGGCTCATCCCCGAATCGGAGAAGACTTCGCGCACTTTTCCCATGCCGATGCGGTGGCTGATGCAACCTTCGCTATTGTAGACCGCCATGCCCGCGCTCTCCTGTCCCCGGTGTTGCAATGCCGTCATGGCCAGCGTAAGGTAACGGCGTACATCAAAACTCCGGTCGCTTTTCTGGGCATAGATGCCTACCACTCCACATGCATCCCGCAGTCGCTCCATGCTCGTGCTCCTCTCTGGGTTTGTTGCTTATGCTACGGCTGAAAGTTGAAAGGCTTCGATTGACCGCTTTTTCTGGTCAAGCGATAAACACGCCTGACCAGAAAGCAAGATGACAACGAAAAATTTTTATACGTGCAACTTCCCTGTCAGGTCGGCTACCAGGGCGTAGCGATCCGCCACGTTTTGCAGGTCGGCCTCTGTGACATTTTGCAAGTTGCGATACACTTGCTTATCAAGCATGCGGTTTTTGTCGCCGCCGGGCCAGAGCCGCCAGCTATCGTTGTCGATAACATCGGCCACCAGGAGATTGCCCTGAAGGTCGCGCCCAAATTCGATTTTAAGATCGACGAGCGTGACATCAACAGAGGCCCAGGCTCGCTCAAGCACTTCAAAAACGCGCCGCCCCTGAGCTGCCATCCATTCAATTTCCGTGGCAGTGGCTAAGCCCATACTAATGATGTCTTTTTCCCAGATTTGCGGGTCATGATTGGCATCATCCTTCAAAAAAGTCTCAACTATTGTCGGCTCGAAACGTGTCCCCTCGCTTACTTCAGGGTTACGCTTAAGATAAGAGCCTGTAGCGATGCGCCTCATCACCTGCTCGACTGGTAGCATCGCACAACGACGCACCAGCAGAGTCGTGTCGTTGATCTGCTCAACAAAATGGGTCGCAATTTCTTCACGATTCAGCAAGCGAAAAACGTTTGCTGTGGTGATGGTACTCCAGCGCGATTTTCCTACCAGTTCGTTGCGCCGCTCCCCATCGCCTGCCGTAATCTGGTCTTTGCTAACCATATATGCCAGTTCATTATTATCAGGGTCTGCATAAATGATCTTTGTTTTCCCTTCAGAAAGCAAAGAACCAAATATCGGGTTGTCTGCCATGTTTCTGTCAGCTCCTTACTAGAACCAGTGTTGACGAAAGCGTCTCTGCCCTCCGAACTTGCCTCCTAGCCTCTTTGTCATTGCAACAGAACGCCTTCTCCCTCGCAAATACGCCCAATCGTGAGCATTTCAGGGAGCAGGCTGCGTGCCTCCAGGGCCGCTTTAGGGGAGAGCACAATGACCATGCCGATCCCCATATTTAGAGCACGATACTGCTCATCATGCGTTACATTGCCCAATCTGGCGAGTAGCTGGAAAAGGGGGGGCACCTTCCAGGCTTGCGTTTCGACAACGGCCTGCATGCCTCTTGGGAGGATACGCGCAATGTTGCCCTCGAAACCGCCGCCAGTGATATGGGCGATGCCTTTGATAAAACGCCCACGATCAGCCAGGTAATCGCGCAATTGCTTGATCTCGCGCAGGTAACACCGATGAGGGCGCAGCAGCGCATCGACCAGCGGCTCTCCCAGTTCGGGAAAAACAGTGTCGAGCGCATAAGGGGCGAAGACGCGCCTGGCCAGCGAGTAGCCATTGGTATGCAAACCGCTTGATGGCAGGCCAAGCAACACATCGCCGATACCAATAGTAGAGCCGTTAATGGCTTCTTCTTGCTCGACCACGCCAACAATCGTGCCTGCAAGATCAAATGCACCGGCCTGATAGACATCCGGCATTTCCGCCGTCTCGCCTCCCAGCAGCGTGCAGCCAATCTCCTGACACGCGCAGGCCACGCTCTGCACAATCAAAGCCGCCTGCACCGGATCGAGCTTGCCCGTTGCTAGATAGTCCATAAAGAAAAGCGGCCTGGCTCCCTGCGTCAACAGGTCGTTGACAGAGTGGTGGACAAGGTCGTGCCCGATGGTATCATAACGCCTGGCCTGGGCTGCTATCAGCGTTTTCGTGCCCACGCCATCGGTGGATGCGACGAGCGCGGGTTGGCGCATTTTCTGCAAGGCGTTGGCGTTAAAGACGCCTGCGAATGCTCCCATGCCTGCCAGCACGTCCGCGCTCTGGGCCTTACGCACGGCCTTCTGCATCAGTCGTTTGGCCTGGTCAGCCGCGACAATGTTGACCCCACTTTCAGCATAGGAAATAGAGGCTTTTGCTGGTTGCTGGATGGAGGCCATCGGACCCGAATGGCCCGCCAGGCGTTGCGCATAGCGATAGGCGTTTTTAAAGATCAGCAATCCATCGCCATCGCCATTAGCGGTTGTCCGTCGCTGCGGATGCTGGAGCGCATGCACATAGCGTTCGGGATGCGGCATTAAGCCAAAGACGTTGCCACGAGCGTTGCAAATGCCTGCGATATTGCCCATAGAGCCGTTTGGATTGTCGGGATACGCGGCACCCTCCCCGCTCCGCTCGTCTCTCACTGCATAGGTCAGGGGAATCTGCCCATTGGCTTGCAATACTGCGATATCACCATCGAAAACGAATTGACCTTCGCCATGCGCAACGGGTATCTCAATGGGCCTCTCTATGCCACGCGTGAAAATGCACACGCCCGGCTGAATGTTGAGCGTAACCCAGCGACACTCAAATTGTCCAGAGCGATTCTCGGTCAGCGTGGCGGGTACGCTATCGCAAGCACTGGCTTTTTCCTGCGTTTGCTCCACTGGGGCTGAGCACGCTGCTTCAGTCGATCCCGGCAAGATGCCCGCACGCACCAGCACCTGGAAGCCGTTACAAATGCCAAGCACGGGCCGCCCTTCATCAATAAACTGCCGGAGCTGCTGGCCCAGATGCGTCAAGAGATTGACCTCTAGCAGCTTACCCGCGCCCAGATCATCGCCGTAGGAGAAGCCGCCAGGGAGTACCAGAAAATGATAATCCAGCAGCTTTTCCGGTGTTTTGATGAGTTGATTGATGTGGACCAGCTCGGTCTCAAAACCAACCATGCGG
>DASTZT010000411.1:0-12091 GCA_035764225.1 Ktedonobacteraceae bacterium | reverse complement strand
AATACAGTTTGAAGATGAGCAGCAGAGGCTGTATTATCTCGATTTACATTTACGTTTACCGGACATGGTGAATAGCGTTCAGCAGCTCGCAACGCAGGAACGTATGGCGGTGCGCTCGCCTTATCTGAATAGCTATGTGATGGATCTGTTGACGCGCTTAGCTACTACGATGGATGATGAGTCACTCGAAGCTAGATTGATTGCGCCACTTGTTCAACGTTATATGCCCAACATGCCGAAAAAGGCTACAACGTTGCCGCTCGCTCTTCCCTCTTCCTCGCTGCTCAAGCCAGAATTGTCCGATTTGCGGCAACAAACGCTCTCGGCGGAGGCGATACGCGCAACAGGCATTTTCGATCCCCAGGTGGTGCAAGGATTGATGGAACAAAAAGAGGCGTCGAGAGCGTTGTTATTGGTATTTACCACTCAGGTCTTATGTCGATTGTTCGGCGTTGAGCTGTAAGCAAAACGTCCAGAAATTGTCGTTTACATCTCTGGACATTTTGCCTACAACAATCTAGCTTTGGGGGGTTGTACGCATCTCGTACTGAGTACGCAACACCTTCTTATCGAATTTACCGACGCTGGTTTTGGGGATAGCCTCGATAAAAACCACGTCATCGGGGAGCCACCATTTAGCGGTCTGAGGTCGTAGAAACTCGATAATCTCGTCCTTTGTGATCTTGCCTTCGTAATCGGGTTTGGGCACGACGCAGGCTAGAGGGCGTTCGGACCATGTGGGATGCGGGATACCAATGACACAGGCTTCCAACACCTTTGGATGCCCCATAATTAAGCTTTCAAGCTCAACTGAGGAGATCCATTCGCCGCCCGATTTCACCAGATCTTTTGTACGATCAACAAGCTGAATGATACCATCTTCGTCCACAACGGCCACATCGCCCGTGCGCAGCCAGCCATTGGCAAACTTCTCGGCTGAGTCAGGATCGTGATAGTATTCACGGGCAATCCAGGGACCACGCACCTGGAGTTCGCCATAGGTCTGACTATCCCAGGGAACCTCTTGCCCCGTTTCTATGCTGACAACGCGGAAATCGACTCCGGGCAGGACGGTGCCTTGTTTGGCTTTGACGTTAAGCTGTTCATCGGACGTGCCATCTTCGTGATAGCTGCGCAAGCGACTGACCGAGGCGAGAGGAGAGGTCTCGGTCATACCCCAGGCGTGAACAATGTTGATATGCTTTTTATCAAGCCCCTCAATCAAGGCACGCGGCACCGCCGAACCGCCACAGTAGATGGCGCGTAGTGAGGAAAGATCGAATTTTTCTTTATCCAGCAGGTTCAATAAGCCGATCCAGATCGTCGGCACCCCCGCCGCCACAGTGACGCGCTCTCGCTCCATCAAACGCCCAAGCCTCATCGGGTCCATAAAGCGTCCCGGAAAGACCATTTTCGCGCCCACCATCGCGGCGGCATGAGGAAAGCCCCAGGCGTTGGCATGGAACATCGGCACAACAGGCAACACGGTATCACGTTCACACAGACCTGTGCCATCAGCCAGACAGACGCCCATTGAGTGGAGGAAGACCGAGCGATGGCTGTAGACGACACCTTTGGGATTGCCGGTGGTGCCAGAGGTATAGCACATAGCGGCAGCTGCGTTCTCATCCAACGCGGGCCATTCAAAGCTGGTCGGCTGTCCAGCGATAAAGCTCTCGTAATCAACCGAGGGCTGGAGCTTGCCCGTCGTATGAGCGGCCTCACCCATAATCACGTACAACTTCACCGTTGGCAGCTGGTCCGCCAGTGGTTCGAGGATCGGCACTAGATCACCATCAATGAAAACGATTTTGTCCTCAGCGTTATTGACGATGTAGACCAGCTGATCGGCAAAGAGACGAATGTTCAGGGTATGCAGAACGGCCCCCATACAGGGAATAGCAAAGTACAGTTCGAAGTGACGGTATGTGTTCCAACCGAACGTAGCGATACGTTCGCCCTCTACGACGCCAGCCTTTCGTAGAGCATTGGCAAGCTGCATGGTACGTTTGCCCCAATCGGCATAGGTGTAGCGATGGGCCTCATCGTCCGTCTGTGTCACGATTTCTTTGCGGGCAAAAAGACGAACAGCTCGATTAAACGCATGCTGCAATGTCAGGGGATAGTCCATCATCAGACCTTGCATGGTATTTCAATAACCCCCCTTTCGTGTTCCTAAACATGGACAGACTAAATTATCTTCCCTCTATTATACATCAGGAAGAGCTGGCGAGTTAGCCAATGTCCAGCCTAGCCTAAAATCCATCCCAGGACGAGATCAACCACGCGAGAAACTGTTTTTCCTAAAAAGAATTCGGTGACATCCACAATGATGCCTCTTACCAAACGCCGCAATTTCCCGCTGCGCCCCCGCTCTCTCTCTGCCACATACGCTGCATCACCTGCTAGTCGTTGCTGCACCCTGGCATAGATTGCATCTGCCATCTCATCCAAATCATCATCGCTGTAGTACGGCATATTTCCTCCTCCTATATCTCTTTTGCAAGATCAAAGAAAAGCTGTTTTCTCACTTGATCAAAAACGATAATGTTGCGGTATTTTTTCGCCACAGCCAGGGGAAGCTGGTTCATCGTGCTATTGGAGGTAAAGTTGCTAAAGCGTTCAACTGCTTCTACTCCTAGTTTGTTGATCAGCACTTTCAGCAGAAAATCAAGGTTGAACCGGAAGAGAGACGAGCAAGCAATGACACGATAATTGTCGTAGAGTCTGTCAAACACAGCCGCATGTTTAGGGAAACGTTTTTTCAGGGTATTGGTCTCTCCTTTGTCTAAGAAGCCCTTGTAATAAACAGCATCCTCATCATAAGACAAAGAGGGAAGGCTAAGATCAAATTGGCCATCATGGTATGTCTCTGAGATGATCGAGTCCTTGTACGGCTGAATAAAAGTCTCCTGGTAATATTGCTCCTTTTCCGCCAAAATGGCTTCAGTGTCTTTCTGAGGCACAAAAACGCTGTTATTTCCCAGCATCGCGAGAATCCAGGGGGAAGGGGTAATCAGATCCACCTTCGTTAGGACGAACGTGAGCTTACTCATCAGTTGGATTTGATATGTACTGTCTGCTGACTCCAATATCCGCTGGAGCGCCTCTCGGTCGAATACGACCGAACGATTATCGGCATGAATGGCCCAGAGTACGATATCTGAATCCGCCAACATCCGTTTATAGGTGGCAAGATACTCGCTATCAGCCTTATCTGACTCTCCAATACCTGGGAGATCATAGAACCAGAGTTCGTGTCCAGCTTTCCCCTTGAGTACAATACGCTCGATTTCTTTTGTACATGGACGCGTTGGATCTGTTTTTAAATGCGTGCCGAATAGAGCGTTGATAAGCGATGATTTCCCAACGCCAGTTTGCCCCATAATTGATACGACCAGTGGGGCATTCTTCTGAATAGCCAGTCTCTTCTTTACTTCGTCAGCTACCCTCAGCAGTCGAGGATCGTCTAAGTTCATCAGTACCCTCCTAAAAAGCAACACCCAGGACGATAAACGTTTTAGCAGCCCTACGAGAATAATATTAAATTTATCCTTACTAGTCAATAGAAGTAAAAAAAGTTTCTTACTTCATTGATTTATGCACGATAATAAAATAAGTTGTGACGTTTTCCAATATTTTCTAATTCAATCTGGAAGCAAGTTTAATTTATCATATCCAGTGGTATAGCAGGATTTAATTGCATCATTGCGCGTGTGATAATAGCTTCAGAACGTTTAGCTTTGTAAAAATTCTCATATGCTTTGATTATGTTACACAATAAATATATTACACGACTACTCATAGTATGTTTAATAATTTTCTCTTGCGTATATACATGATATGTGATATGATGAATCCGAAAGCAATGGCTGAGATATATTGAAGCGTTTTCCAAAAAGAAGGGGAGGGGATATGCAAATCATTCTTCAAGTTTTACTTTTTATTTTTCTTCTGCTGAGCATCCCCGTAGTCATTTTTTTCACTGCGCGGAAAATTGGGGAATGGATCATCGGCTTTGTTCTTTTGTTGGCGTTTCTTTTATACTATGCCGTAAGTATTGTCAACTTTTTCAGCTTTCACGATTATCACAATGGCCCTATATCCTGGACTACCAATGTTTTACTTTCCTATCGGTCTTTTATTCTTAGCCATTGGCCTCATTTCGACGGCGTCACACTACTTGGTATACACCTCTAATGATCTACTCCTTCTATCTCTGCGGCAGCTCCCTCATCACCGCGAGCTGCCGCCCAGCGCAAAGCTTCGCCAGCGAGATATAAGGAGCCGGTAGCACAGATCAGATCATTGGCATCAGCGAGATCAAGGGCCAGATCAAGCGCCTCATGGCTTTCCTTTGCGATGTAGACCTGCACTTGAGGGGCATGTTCAGCTAACAGCTCTTGCAGCGTTTCGATAGCGACGGCGGTAGGGTTATTCATCCTGGTCGCTATCACAATATCGACATCGGCCAGCGTTTGCACAATCCTTGCCAGATCTTTATCGCGTTTCAGGCTTAGCACCACGATTAAGCGATGCAGCGAGAATGTAGCACGCAGCGCCTGGAGCATTTTTTGCATTGAGTCGGCATTGTGTGCGCCATCGACGATGATAGTGGGATTGTGCCCCACCACTTCGATGCGTGCAGGCCAATGTACCGCAGCAAATCCCCGACGGAGCGCGGCCTCATCCCAGAGGATGCCTTGCCGACGCAGTTCTTCAAGGGTTGCTAATGCTACGGTCGCATTCTCCAATTGATACTGCCCGATCAGCGGTATTTCAAGGTCAGTATAGGTATGTTCGGGCGTCCAGATCGTAAAACGTTGCCGCTCTTCGCTGCGGGACTCTAGCTGATAGCGATAGCTCACCATTGGCAATTGACCAGCATCAACATCGGTCTGCGCCGGATCGCTATCGGCAGGACCGATGCGCACCATGCGAGCTTGACGCTGCTGGGAAACGGAGACAATAGCCAGCAGGGCTTCGGGAGACTGAGCGGAGGTAACGACAATGCCGTTCGGCTTGATGATGCCAGCCTTCTCGGTCGCAATCTTAGCAAGCGTATCGCCCAGAATATGCATATGATCGTAGCTAATCGAGGTAATCACCGAGACAAGCGGCTGAAGAATATTGGTGGCATCCAGGCGTCCACCTAAGCCAACTTCTACCACCGCATGCTGGACCTGACGACGATAGAAGAAGAGGAAAGCCAGAGCTGTGCCGATTTCATAGGTAATGAAGGGGCCAAACTCGCGCTGGGCCTGGACTGTTTCAACGGCGGCGCGTATCTCTGGTATAAGCTCTGCTACCTCGTTTTCGCTAATGAGGTGGCCATTGACGCGCATACGTTCGCGAAAAGTATGGAGGTCAGGCTGCGTATAGAGACCAGTGCGCAGGCCAGCTTCGCGCAATACACGCTCGATCAAAGCAGAAGTCGAGCCTTTTCCTTTTGTACCCGCGATCAGCGTACTACTATACTGCTGATGCGGGTTGCCAAGTAACGCGAGTATGCCCCCAACACGCAGCCGGTTCTCCGTGCGATCTCGCGTGTAGGAACCGCTTCGTTCATAATCGGTAAAGCCATAGATATAGGCCAGCGCCTCCTGATAATTCACGTTTGCATTCCCCCTTACACGGAACGTTCTGGCAAGACAAACGTTCCGCGTACAATGGCATCGCTCATCTTCACGACGCGCATCATCGCATGCACATCATGCACACGCACAATATCGGCTCCCTGCGCAATGCCAAGCGCCACCGAAGCAGCCGTCCCCTCAAGCCGCTCGGAAACCGGCAGCCCGCCAAGCACAAGGCCAATTGTCGATTTACGCGACATGCCCAGCAGCATAGGCCGATTCAGCGCCCGCAATTCCCCCAATCGGCGCAACAAAGTCAGGTTCTCTTGAGGAGTCGTGCCAAAGCCAATGCCAGGATCGATAATCATATGCTCCCAGGCGACGCCCGCAGCCAACGCATGGTCAAGGCAACTGGCGAGGTAGCGCATCACGTCGCTAACAATTTCGCGTTTCTGGTAGCCTCGCATATTGGCCATCAATACAACCGGCACGCGGCGTTCGGCTGCCATCGCTGCCATCGCGGGATCACGTCGCAACGCCCAGATATCATTAATCATGCAGGCTCCTGCATCGAGAGCGGCAGCCGCAACTTCAGCTTTATAGGTATCAATAGAGATGATAATCTCTTGAGGTAGTTGCTCGCGTAGTGAGCGGATTACAGGGAGCACCCGCGCCATCTCGTGCTCGGCAGAGATAGGAGCGGCATTGGGCCGTGTTGACTCGCCCCCCACATCAATCAGCGTGGCTCCCTCGGCCACAAACTTCTGGGCTAAGAAGATCGCACGCTGAACCAGATTCTCCTCTGAACTCGTATCTATAGCCAGACCATCACCAGAGAAAGAGTCCGGGGTCACATTGACAATCCCCATTACATACGTACGCTGACCCCACTCCAGACGATGGTTAGCCCAAAGGGTCGGTGGTAGTAATACAGACATCGACGCTTATCCTTACATAGAGCCTATCAGCAATAAAAGGTGATTAGTAGACATCATATCCCCTTCTTTGCCTTAAGGCAATAAAGAATGCTATACTTACAGTATATGAGGCAGAAAGCCCTGTCCTTTACTGACAGGGAGTATCAGAGCACTACCTATAGACGCGTTTTAAAGCATCTTTATATGTAGCTATTGGTCGCCCTCCTGACCGAGCGGAGCTAGACATGAGAATGGCGTTGTCGCTCGGAATTTCAAGGCACTCCTAAAAAATAACTATAGGGGAAAAGATTTTATGAGCACTACTGGGATCGATAAAGTCATGCAGCAGCCACGTCTCACACATAAAGCACGTCGTTGTCATGAATGCGCCGAAGAGGCTTTAGGGCGCTGTCCCGATTGCCACTTTGGTCTTTGCCAGGAACATTTTCCCAAACAACAACATTCACCCTGCGCGGAAAAGCAAATGAAACTGGCACAGATGCAAGTTTGCTATGTCTGCGGTACGCAGGTCTACCCCGATCAATGGTCTCAATCCAAAACATCTCACTTTGTCGATCAGTTTACCTGTCGCGGCTGTGGACGCTATGCCTGCGATGAGCTGCATACGCAGCGCAAAACAGAGCATGTCGTCATCGCACGAGAAGGCTTGCGCGGCCATCGTTACCAGTACACTAATCGCTATTGTGACCTCTGTACTCCTCTCTACCGCATTGGAGGGATTAAAGGTCTGGCACGTATTCTTGTCGTCGTCGGGACAGTCGCAGCTACCGTTTTCTTTTACTTGCATCCATAACGTCCCAGTACCAGGGAGAGAAAGGGCAGAGACGGATCTTCAGCATGCCGTCTCCTGGAACCGAAGGCATGGTTATATCACCAACCACACAGTCAACCTTACTGCGCCATCAACGCAGCATTGATTCAGCCTTGCGCAGCACGCTGGACGAGCTTATCAAGCCAGAACTCGCGCCATTTTATGGACAGATGCAGTATCATCTGGGATGGGTCGATGCACAACTCAACCCCACCACAAACAATCCCGGCAAGCTCCTACGTCCCACACTCCTGCTGCTGGCTTATGAAGCGGCAGGAGCATGGGAACTCGCCAACGAGGCTATCCCAGATCCCGCCTATTTGCAGCGAGCGATTCCGGCCAGCGTCGCGATTGAATTGACCCATAATTTCACGCTGCTTCACGATGACATCGAAGACGGAGACACGGAACGCCGCCATCGTGCCACGCTGTGGAAGCTCTGGGGCATTCCACAAGCAATTAACACAGGTGATGGCATGTTCGCCCTGGCTCGTCTGGCGCTCTGGAAAGTCGTCGATCAGGGAGTTGACGCCGCTATCGCTGTGCGTCTGGGCGAGGCGCTCGACCGTGCCAGTCTGGTGCTGGCAGAGGGGCAATACCTGGATATCAGCTTTGAAACGCGCCAGGATATTTCCGTTGCGATGTACCTGAATATGATTAGCCGCAAAACGGGTGCTCTAATGGGCTGCGCGGCAGAGATGGGCGCACGGTTGGGTACACACAATCAAGAGATCATCGCTCGCTTACACGATTTTGGCAAAGCAATGGGGATCGCCTTCCAGGTACGCGACGACCTGCTGGGTGTATGGGCCACCACAGCCGAGCTAGGCAAAACACCAGCAGGCGACATCTACCGCCGCAAAAAAAGCCTGCCCGTGCTTCACGCGCTAGAACAGGCCAATGCTCAGAGTCAGCAGATATTGCGCGCAATCTATCAACAAACGACGCCTGTTACACTGGAGCAGGTACAGCAAGTGCTGGCAGTCTTTGAACATACCCAAACAAAAACGTATTGTCGCGAGTTCCTGGCAAAATATTGTCGGCAGGCACACGAAGCCCTGGCACATGTGCCACGCCATAGCAGCCCCGTTGCTACCCGCGCCCTCAATGATATGGAGACCCTGGTACACTTTGTGGAAGCGGAAACAAAAGATTAGGCAGTAGGAGCACGAAAGATGTGGCTCGTGCTCCTACATCAAGGCCCATGTGGTGGCTACATTCCCTGCCGCCGATGCCAGTTGTTTCCCATCCGGCGACCAGGTTACGCTATGTACAGCACCATTTTGCTGCACAGTGAGCAGAGGCTTTTGTAGTTGCGCCACATCCCAGAGCGTGAGCTTCCCATCGTCCGCGCCAACGGCCAGAAAACGAGCATCCGGCGACCAGGCCAACGTGCGAATAGCCATCTGCGAAGCCTGGAACTTTTGTGGGGCATCCAGACAGCGGCCCACCGCTTGCATTTGACAGGTCAGCGCATTCCAGATTCGCACCATACCATCGTCACCCCCAACCGCCAGCCGCATACCAACGGGCGCAAAAGCCATCGCTCGCATAGGAGCTTGCGCGTCTTGATAGTAGCCGTGAAGATCCTGCCCATTAGCAATCTGCCAGATGCGTACAAAGCCCCCCTGTGAGGATGTCGCAACGGTCTGACCATCTGCCGAGATCGAGACAACCTCGATGGCAGCGGTATGGCGAGCATAGACAAACAGCGAGTGGTAATTGGTAGTATTCCAGACCACCGCATGGAGATCAGCTCCAGCAGAAACCGCCTGCATCTGCCCCTGAGCAGCCCAGGCCACGCTCGTTATTGCTTGATTGTGGCGACGCACAGGACGAGCCAGCATCCGACCTGTAGGAACGCTGAAAAAAGCCACCTGCGTACCAGATCCTGAGACCAGGCGCTGACTATCGGCAGCCCAGGCCAGGGCATGCACCGAAGCTGGATGCTTCAGCGTCTGTTTGACCACGCCATTCGTTCCCCAGATAAAGAGCCGCGCATCGTCCGCGCCGCTCGCCAGCATTGTGCCATCAGGCGACCAGGCCACGATACGTACGGTTTGTTGATGGCCCATAAACACAACCTGTGGTTTAGCCATCGTGAAGGTTGTTGGTTTGGCAGGCGTTTTTACTTGATTGATCACTGGCGGCTGGACAGGTGTACGATTGAGGCCATTGAATGCACTGGGGAAAAACTGCTGATAGGCGGCATAGCCCAGGCCAACACCACCCGCCCCTAATACTGCTCCCCCTAGCATCAGGAAAGCGCGGCGTCCCCATTTCCGCTCCGGCTTCGCGACCGGCGGCATATTGGCTGACGACATACTGCCTCGTCCCACAGGCCCCACCGCGGTAAACAAATCACTGTCCGCTATCGTTGGCGAGGAGTGCAATGGAGAATCAGACGCGAAATGCTGCTGACCCGAAGCCCGCAGCGTAACCGCGTCATCAAGTACGTATGAATCTAAAACCAGCTTCTCTCCCGACACGATGCCAGACTGCTGCAAGCTCGTATTTCCTGGCAACATCGGTCCGCCCGTAGACTGGCGAAGGGTGTAAACTAGCTCTTTCCCGAAGAGATCTGCCTGGGGAAGCTTCAATTCCTTGACCAGCGCGGTCACGAGCGCAGAAATAGGAGCGTCCGCAACAACCTCCACCGGACGAACAGCCCCAAGCGCGTTTTCTTCTATTAATACTTCAAGCTTTCGCATTTTCTTCCCCTATCCGTCTTTTCTCATACCTGTAGTGTATCATGATGATTTTTCTCGTTCACTTACATGAGTAAAATAGGCTATATTTTTGCCACCATTTATCAGATTTCGCCAGATAGGTCCTCAATCTATACGTATATCAAAGTGATATAATTTGCTCCAATAGCATATGAGGAGAAATCGGATGCGATTACGAATGATTCGAACAATAACAGGATATAGTTTCGTTTTGCTAGCTTGCATTTTCGTATTGCCAACAATCAGCTACGCCAGCTCGACTGGCTCTTATCCCACTTCTCGTCCAATCACTACCCCGACGGCTTCACCGACAGGGACAACGAAGCTGGCGGATTTTCCTACGGTCGATCCCAATTATATTTATGACCAGCTTTTTACGATGGCAACCCAATTCCAGCGTCGGGAGGCGGGCTATGATACGAATTTACCGGTGAGCGTCAATGCACACGATGAGTTCGCGGATTACTGGGCCAAAGAAATCAGCCAGGACTTGCAAGGTTTTGGGCCACAGATCCGACGAGACGAATTTCCTGTCGCTGGCTGGTTAAATCGCCCGGCAAAGGTGCCAGCATTCAACGTCGAGGTGAGCGTGCCGGGAGCAACACACCCCGAACAGGTGGTAGTCATCGGCTGCCACTATGATGGAGAAGCCAGCTCGACTCAGTCGGCCAATGATGACGCCAGTGGATGCGCGATTGAGCTTGGAGTAGCAAAAGCTATGGGCAATTTCTGGCGCACCCACCACGTCTATCCTGCTCGCACGCTGCGGTTTGTGATCTTCGACGCAGAAGAACAGGGCTTGTTTGGCTCCTTCCACTACCTGAACAGCACAGTTAACGGCGATGTGCATAACATTGTTGCGATGTTCAACGAAGAACAGAGCGGGATCGCCTATCCCTTGCGCTTTCTCGGCCAGTTGAAAAATCCGCTGCTCCCGTTCTATATTGATATGTCACCGCTGACAAACAGCCAGCTCTATCCCGCACAAAACCAGCTGTCACCCACGCAGCGCAATGCCATCACTCGTTTCCGTACGCTAATGGCCCAGGCAGTTCCAGCAGCGTTCCAACAATTTCAAGCGTTGGGATACCTGGGACTGACCTATCACGCAGACAACGGTCAGGATAGCGCCCAGCCTATTTTCACTCCTGACCAGCTCACTAATATCCATCAGGAAGATGACACATTGGGAGGAAGCGACCAGATTCCCTTCACCCTGGCAGGGCTACCATGCGCTACCTTCGCAGGCAACTCGACTTACTACGATAATAATCCGCCTCCTGAGTCATACCCGTTCGATCAAAAGGAGGATACTATCCAGTTAATGAACACCTTTGCTGATGGCAGCTCACACAAATCGAATGCGCTGATGCTTGCGCTCGCCCTGCCGGGTATGCTCACAAGCTGGATGCTCAATCAGCAGGATATCCTGGGACAAACGTCTCTAGTCGATCAGGCTCCGCTTGCGTCAATCAGCGATATCGGACAGGCCCAGGTCGGTACCAATCTCACTGTTGATGCGAGAGCTTCTTATGATCCGCAGGGGAACAGTTCTCTGAGCTATGCCTGGGATTTTGGCGACGGCAGCAAGGCCAGTGGAGTAACAGCTACCCATAGTTACGCGTCAGCAGGCAGCTATACTCTGACCCTGACAGTCAGTTCAGCAACCGGCAAGCGTCAGGTCAGCAAAACGATTACTGTTGTTCCCCAAACAACGGTTTATCGGAATCCCTACAGCCAGCAGCCACAAGACGGAATTCCACCATCCAACCCGCAGGTGACGCTGCCTGTCGCCAACGACTCGCTATCGGATAAGGTCATCAACACGTCCGTAGCAGCAACCAGCAGCCCCACAACAGGTGCGACCACACCAGGAACCGCCTTTTCGCCCACACCCTTGATTTTTATCGCCGTCCTGATACTGATTATCAGCGGCGCTGTCGTGTTCTTTATGCTGCGGAAGCGCAATCAAGGAATAGCGCCAAAGCCAAAGCCTTGATGCCATCTGACATAGTAAGGGCATAAGCCCTACCCATT
>DASTZT010000410.1:0-3387 GCA_035764225.1 Ktedonobacteraceae bacterium | reverse complement strand
ATATCCCAGGTGCGGCCACAACTACAGGTGCTCCCCGGAACCTTCATAACCATATCTTTGCTGCGGTAACGGATGGTGGGAATAAAACCACGCCCAAAGGAGGTGACGACACGTTCCCCTAGTTCGCCGTAGCCTGTTGGTTCGCCTGTATCCGGGTTAATCGACTCCTCAATGTAGTGATCTTCGATGATATGCGTACCGCCTGGCTGGTGGGAGCACTCGAAAATCATGATGGTGCCAACCTCCGTCATGCCAGCGGTGTCGCCGCATTTCGCTCCCCACGCCTCTTCTAGCTGGCGTTTGACCGCCGGGATTGAGCCAGCCGGTTCGCCAGAGAGGATCACTTTATCGACCTTCGAGTCTTTCGCCAGATCGATTCCCATCTCGCGTGCCTTCTGCCAGAGGTGCAGGGCGTAGGTGGGAGTGGAACAGACGGTGGTGGCTCCCATCTCGATAATCTGCTTGATGCGTCCCTCGGTCGTTTGCGCCCCGCCCGGAATGACCAGCGCCCCTATCTTCTCACAGGCATAGTGTGCGCCCCAAAAACCGATGAACGAGCCATAGCCAAAGGCGAAATAGACGGTATCCTCAGGGCGGATGCCAAAGCCCCAGAGGCCGTAACACCACATTTCGTTGATCCAATCCCAGTCTTTCATGCTATCGAGCACGCGAATAGGGGTGCGTCCCGTGGTGCCGGAAGTAAGATGATAGCGAATGGCGTTTCTTTGTTCGGTCGCCAGCATATCACCGAAGAGCGGCTGGGCCATTTGGGAGTCCATCCACTCTTCGCGGGTCATAAAGGGGATACGCCGAATGTCGTCGAGCGTTTTGAGCTGCTCTGGTTTAAAGCCAGCGGCATCGAAACGGCGGCGGTGAAAGGGAGTGGTGGCGTATGCCCACTCGCATAGACGGCGCAGCTTGAGAAGTTGCAACGCTTGCAGATCCTCCCGCGCCAACGTTTCGTTTTTCGGATTCCAATACTCTGAATAGGCCATGATGATCCCTGCCTTTCATATTGAGCTACATTGCTCGCTGAATGGGAGCGAGCCGCTACTCTGCGGAGCCAGGTACGGCTATACCTTCTATCTCTATCAACGCCTCGTCCTGAAAAAAACGTGATATTTCAAATAGGGCGGTCGCTGGATAATAGGCACCAAAGTAGGTGCGATGGACCTGCCCCAGTTCTTTCAGATGTGCGATATAGTCATCGCGGTTACTCACAAAAATATTGATTTTGACAATATCCTGCATTTTTCCGCCAGCCGCCTCGACCACCGTTTTAAGATTGCGCAACACCTGTTCATACTGGGCCACGAGATTGCCGGGGGCGACAATCTGGCCCTCGGCATCGCTAGCCGTCTGTCCTGCTAAGAATAGGAGCTGTCCACCTGTTGTAAGGATGCCATGACTATACCCTCGCGGCTGAGGGAGGTTCGATGGATTAATCAGCGTTTTTCCCATACCATTACCTTCCTGTGAACCTGGGCTTTTCTTTTTGCGTAAAGGCTTCATAGAAGAGGCGATGATCCTCTCCCATCAGCATCAGCGCCTGGGCCTGTGCTTCGGCTTCAATGGCTGAATTGAGATCCATATGTAGCTCATTATTAACCATATGCTTGGTCATTGAAATAGCCAGCGTTGGACCCTGTGCGAGCCGTTTCGCCCATTGATAAGCGGTAGGGAGCAGATCAGCGTGTGGCACGACACGATTGGCCAGGCCGTAGCGTTCGGCGGTGGCGGCATCAATCGTATCGCCCAGCAGCAGTAGCTCAAAAGCTCGCCCCATGCCAACTACTTTCGGCAACAGATAGCCCGCTCCCATGTCAGCTCCGGTTAGCCCGACTTTGGTAAAAAGAAAGGCGAAGCGAGCTTTTTCAGAGGCAATGCGCAGATCAGAGGCCAGGGCCAGCACCGAACCAGCTCCCGCTGTCATGCCGTTAAGCGCGGCGATAATCGGTTTGTCCAGCAGGCGCATATTGCGCACCACAGCCCCTGTCATGCGCGTAAATTCCAGATGTCCCTTCATATCGCGCTTGAGCAATTCGCCGATGATGAGGTTAACGTCGCCGCCGGAGCAGAAGTTATCTTCCGCTCCGGTCAAGACAATAGCGTGTACAGCATCATCGTAGCGTAAAGCTTCAAATAGATCGCGTAGTTGCGCATAGACCTCGAAGGTCAGCGCGTTCATTACTTCGGGACGATTGAAGGTCAGGGTCGCAATGCCATCGTTGACCTCATAAAGAAAATCGTAACCCATGTGGGTCTCCTTGCCGCACTCCTGGCCTGTAGGGATGAGGGCGGGGGCAAGCCCCGCCCCTACAGTTCGAGGGTGCGGGAAATATGCTGTTTTATGACATCACGCCACCGCCATCAATATTGATGGCTTGCCCGGTGATGCCTTTGCTCATGTCTAGAGCGAGAAAGATTGCTATCGAAGCCACCTCTTCCGGTTCGATTAAGCGTCGCTGAGGGCTGGATTTTTCCAGCGTCTCTCGTGCCTGCGCCTGCGTCATCCCCGTGAGGCTAGAAATATTGCTTACGCTTGTATCGGTCATCGGCGTATCGACGTAACCGGGACAGATCGCGTTGACGGTAATGTTATAGGGTAGCAGCTCGGTTGCTAGCGAGCGCGTCAGACCAAGCGCCCCGTGCTTGGCCGCTACGTAGGCTGCGATATAGCGACCGCCAGCTCTGGAAGCAATCGAGGCAATATTGATGATGCGGCCATAACGCTGCTCGACGAGCGTTGGCACGAAAGCTTTTGTGACGTAGTAGATGCTGGTCAGGTTGACTGCGAGCATCCGATGCCAGAGTTCGTCCGGGTGATCGAGAAATTTGTGGCTGCCTGCGTTGCCAGCATTGTTGACCAGGATATCAACGCCTCCAAGCCCCTCGCGTAAGGTCGTTGCCATATGCTGCACCTGCTCTGCGTCGGTGACATCGCAGGCGACTGCCAGGCTGTGGCGACCTTTATCTTTGATCTGCGTCACCAACTGCTCGATTTCGGAAGAGGTGCGGGCCGTGACGCCGACGTTGGCACCTGCGTCGGCCAGCGCCAGGGCGATGCTGCGACCGATGCCGCGCCCCGCGCCTGTTACTACTGCTCGTCGTCCTGCGAGTGGGAGATGATCGTTACTTGGCATACGTGGTTGTTCCCTCCATGAACTATTCGGGTTGCAAGCGTTTGCCGCTACATCGTGGAAGGCGTGACGTGTGCATCCGCCAGCGGGTTTGCAAGATACACACCAGGGGGCTCGCCCAAATGGTTATCCTGATCTTTGAGCTGTGGTGGTGTGAGTATACACAGGTCGGCCCGACCAGCGGCTATCACGGTATTGATTTCATTGCTTGTGGTAAGATAGCCGCCAACCATTGTAGGGATACCTG
>DASTZT010000409.1:0-30970 GCA_035764225.1 Ktedonobacteraceae bacterium | reverse complement strand
GTACCCTGCTGCTTTCACCGCAATTCTCTTCTACAAAAGCGTACCGCAGTCGTTTGAAGTCGCCGGTAGAGTTTGTGGCAGGAACGTATCGTGTGTTGACGGTGCAAGGCAACGGCAATGGGTTGCCAGCGATGACCACCGCGATGGGGCAGACGATCTTTGATCCGCCCAATGTTGCTGGTTGGCCCGGCGATAAAGTCAGCTCCCTCTGGCTCAACAGTGGCACCTGGTTGGCCCGGCTCAATTATCTGGACCTGTTGCTGGTAGGGAGTCGCAATGCACGTACAGGCCAGTTTAAAGCGATAGACTTGCAGGGGATAGTCAACGCCAATCATATCGACACACCCGAACGTTTTGTCGATTACTTTGCTTCTTTCCTGCTTGATGGCACGCTTGCTCCAGATAGAAGAGCCGTTTTGATCGATTACTTCAACACCAGAGACACCAGCACGCAGCAGATTACATTGACGAACGGCAAGAGCTATCCGCTTAATCGTGTGCGTGGGACGCTGTACTTGCTCCTGGCGTCGCCGGAGTATCAGTTGAATTGAAAGCCAGGAGCTGAGTAAACGACAACCCTGGCCCTTACGAATAGAGGTACACAATGAAACTTTCTCGGAGAGCAATGATCAAGGATGGGATGCTGGTGGTGTCGGCGGGTATGATGATGCCGACTATTTTTAGTCGCAGTGTCGCTTCGGCAAAAGCGATGGCGCTTGATGGCGCGCGTACTTCTCAAGCTGCCAGCGATCATACATTAATCGTGGTGCAGATGGCGGGCGGCAACGATGGCCTCAGTACAGTAGTGCCATATACCGATTCGCTCTACCGCCAAATGCGACCCACCCTGGCGGTTCCTGAGAACACGGTATTGCAATTGGATGGACGCCTGGGGTTGCATCCAAACCTGGCTCCGCTCAAAAAAATCTGGGATGAGGGGCATCTGGCCGTCATTGAGGGCGTTGGCTATCCCAATCCCAGCCTCTCACACTTCCAGGCGATGGACATATGGCAGACGTTGGATCTGAACGGCAATGGCAGCGATGGTTGGTTAGGAAAGCTGGTTGCGGGCTGGGTTGATAATGATGGGCATCCTTTTAAAACGCTGGATGTTGGGGTGCAGACCGCGCAGGCGCTGGCATCGATCAGTGCGCAGGTACCAACGCTGACCAGTACGCAGAGCTATCGGCTTGCCCCTGACCCCCTGGATCTCGATGGCGGCAATGCCCGTTTGCAGGCGTTGATGAAACTCTATAACACCTATCCCAAGTCGTCGCCCTATGCAGCCCTGCTAGACACCACCGCGCTCAGTGCCCAGGAGGGTGGGAGGCAGTTGCGTGAAGCGGATGCCGCCTATCATCCTGCCGTTGCATATCCCACAGGCCCATTCGCGGCGGGTCTCAAAGTGCTCGCGGAAGCGATTGTGCAGGGGTTGGGGTTGCGTGTCGGCTATGTGACGCTGGGAGGGTTTGACACCCATGCCAATCAGCAGACGACGCATAATACCTTGATGAAGACGCTGGCAGAGGGTCTTTCGGCCTTTTATACTGACCTTGTGATGCATCAAAAAGCCGATAACGTCGTTGTTATGACCTGGTCCGAGTTCGGGCGGCGCGTAGAGGAAAACGGCAGTCAGGGAACCGATCACGGCACGGCTGCGCCCATGTTTGTCATGGGCAATCCCGTCAATAAGGGCATCTTTGGCGAGCCTCCGGGCCTGGGCGACCTGGATCACACCGGCAACTTGAAATATACGACCGATTTCCGTTCAGTCTATGCCACCGTGCTAGATCGCTGGATGGGAGCCTCCTCAAAAGACATCCTGGGTGGCAATTTTGGGGGACAAAATTTCTTGCCACAACTGTAGGACAGGGCAAGCCTCGCACCCCTAGCAGGGCAAGCGCAAGGCCCCCGCATCCCGGCCAGCCCATCCCCTTGCCCCTACCAGACCCCTGTGGATGGGGTAGGGGCAAGGGGCGGTGGACGCGGGGCGGATGGGGCCTTGTGCTTGCCCTTGTGTGCCGGGTCCGGGAATGCTCTCTCCCCGACAGAAAAGTAGTTCGAACATCACCCCGCAAGAGCACGCCTCGGTCGAGTCCCTACAACCATATTTTGAATTCGTGTGTTATATTAAGTTCGATGTATAGGCGATAAATCGGACGCGCTGAAGCGGGTCGGTACGAAGGGGTCAACGTGCTCCTCGTGATCGATCCAACGGTGCCCCTTTTATGGTTGCGGCAACAGATCGAGCACGAATGCGTTGCGATGAAACCGGCGTTCTCATATCACAGGCTAAAGAGAGGAATTTGTCTGTTATAATATGTATTAATTATTCCAATGTTGTCAGGAGCAGGTCGGGTTATGTCGCAAACACCACAAACATCAGAAGCACCGCAGCCGCAGATGGCGCAAAAGCGCCCTTTTTTATCGCCTCGTGCTCGCGTAATCCTGGGGATCAGCGTGATCGCGGTCCTCGTCGTGCTGAGTTTTTTTGCGCCACCAGAAGGCGACACCAATAATGTTACAGGCGATCCGGTAGCGGTCCCCACGGTAACAATTACCCATTTAATCGAGACAGTGAATATGCAGCGCACTGTCACCGTTGATGGGGTGCAGATTAGTGTGACAAAGGCAATGCTCGCATCGCAGTTCTCCGATGATCGCAAGCGAGCGGGAACATATACGGTTCGTGTGCTAATACAGACAGCCTATAACGGTCAGGCTCCTTTAGGGATTAGCTATGACTCGCTGATACGTTTGCAAATGGCCGATGGCACAGTGATCGTGCCCAAGCTGATGTCGATCCAGCCGGTCGAAATACCTGGTCGCTCGCAAACGGGCTTTGTGGATTTTCCACTGGCAGCGCAGATGCCATTAGCAGATCTCAAGGTATCCTTTGGCAGCGATGTCGCGGTGCCTCTGATGGCGGGGTAGGCTCATTCCTCGTTTGGCGCGCCTACATGCTCGATCCTATGTTGAACGTCGGCCAGGGCATGAAGGCGGGGCGCTGCTGTACCCTCTGGCGTACTGGGGTCGCTCATCAGCTCTTCCAGCGTCAGGTAGTATTCGACCAGGACGCGTTCGCCGCTGGTTGTATGGGCGATACAATCTTCTAGCAGCGTCTCGGCCTCCTCGTAGGTTTCCAGACGCAACTGTGCCGCCTGGAGAGCCGCTTGAGCGCGTTGGACGCGTTCGGCCAGCACCTCTCGTTCGCGGCGACGCAAATGGAGGCTCTGATCTCCCTCTTGCATTGTCGCCTGGAGGGTCAGCGCGTTCTCCCCAATTTCGATGGCCGTTTCCTTCTGGCGGCGCGTTAGCCAGGCGCGGATGGCATGGAGACGCACCAGCACGTTGGCGCTATCGGGGAGGCGCAGATTATCGGCGGAGAGCAGTTCGTCGCTGCCTGTTTCGGTCTCATTGTCGGATAGTTCGTCTTCAAAGTCCATACTATTTGCTCTTCTAGATAGCTATTTTGTACGCATTTGCCATGATACCACAATCATAAAAAAAGGGCACCGTTAACGGGTGCCCTCTTGCAATGCTCGAAAGCGTGGGATAGCCATGCAGATATCCCACGCGAGAATGGATTAACCGAATGCCTCTGGTGTAGGCTCTTTCACCCGGACCAGGGGTTCGCCAATATCGTAATCGGATGGCGAAGTCAGATCAGCTCCGCGTTTGGCACCGACCACCTGGAAGATTGGCGTCAGGACGATAGCGACGACAATATTGACTATAACAGCCTGGAAGCCAGAGAAGGCCGTGAATGAGAAGCTGCCGAGATGGAGCGTGTAGTTATTGACCAGAGCAGCCGATGTGCCGAAGATCAGGCCGGAGAACTCCATCAATGTGCCCACAATCATCCCGACCAGCCAGCCGACGATCAGCGCCCAGCGATTGAACCAGCGGGTGAACAGGCCAAAGAAGACAGGAATGACCGTCTGCAGAATCCAGACGCCGCCGAGCAACTGGAAGTTGAGGATATTCTGAGTCGGCAGAAGAGTAATGAACAGCAGTGCGCCAAATTTCACGATCAGAGAGGTCAGCTTGGCAACCTCGGATTCTTGACGCTCGGTAGCGTTTTTGTTGAAGTACTCCACATAGACGTTTCTGGTGAACAGGTTAGCCGCGGCAATAGACATCACAGCAGCAGGGACCAGCGCACCGATAGCGATGGCCGCAAAGGCGAAACCCGCGAACCAGGTAGGGAATGAGAAGTTGATCAGCGCGGGAACGATACCGTTGCTGCCAAAGCCTGCGAGCGGCTTCACTTTGGCGGCAATTGCCATATAGCCCACGAATGCCAACAGGCCGAGCATCAGCGAGTAGATCGGCAGCAGAGCGACGTTGCGCTTAACTACCTTCGGGCTGCTACTGCTAAGAACGCCTGTGAGCGAGTGCGGATACAGGAACAGGGCGAAGGCGGAGCCAAGAGCCAGGGTCGTATAGGCCGTAAACTGCGTGGGCGAGAGGATGTCAAAGAACGTCTTGGGATTGGCGACGGCCTTTGCATGTACCGCCTGAAAGATGGGCCCAAAGCCGCCAAGCTGGCTGGGAATGATGATGATGACAGCGAACAAGACGACGAAAATCATCACATCTTTGACCAGCGCGATCATAGCGGGCGCACGCAAGCCGCTGGTGTAGGTGTAAGCAGCCAGAATGATAAACGCGATAATCAACGGGAGGTCAAGGCTAATGCCGCCGATAGAGACGGCCAGAGGAATGCCCAATCCAGCGATAGCAACCTGGATACCATACATTTGCAGCGCGATATACGGCATCGTTGCCAGGATACCCGTGAAGGCAACGGCAAGAGCCAGACCACGGCTACCAAAGCGGTCCTTCACAAAGTCGGCGGCGGTCACATAGCCGTGCTGCTTACAAACGGCCCAGAACCTGGGCATGAACAGAAAGACCAGTGGATAGACCAGCACGGTGTAAGGAACCGCGAAGAAGCCATTGAGTGCTCCTAAGCCGAACATTGCTCCGGGGACAGCGATGAAGGTATAGGCGGTGTAGAGGTCGCCGCCGAGCAGGAACCAGGTGACAACCGTGCCAAAGCGTCGTCCGGCCAGCCCCCATTCATTGATGGCATGAAGATTGCCACGCCGCCAGCGAGCTGCGATAAAACCAAGCACCGTCACGAGGAGAAAGAAGAAAATAAAAACGGCAAGTGCATCCGTGTGCATGCTGAGATCTCCCTTCTTTGGTGGGTAAAAGAGAAGATGTATCTAGTAACGACACAAAAATAGAATAGGCTATGCCACAGGGCATAGTGTGCTTACTGGTTAAGCTCCTGCAAAATAGACCAGGGCTGTCAAGATAGCCGTGATAATGATCCAGAGCAGTTGAAACCAGTAGAAGAAAGGGATACCGATAAATGCGGGATCTCTAAAGTTGTAGAACGGTGGCCACAGCAAAACGATGAAAGGAATGAGAAGCAGCAGAAGGAGCCAGGAGCGCCCCTTTTTCTCAGGACGAGTAGCCATAGAATGTTCTCCTTTTTGTGATGTGATAAGAGGAAAGGTGCATGTTATCCGGCTGATAATCCTACGGTATTTCCCCCTAAATGTCAACCAGGCTGGAAAAACCAGCTTTCCAGATTTCTACAATCTCCTTGCTAATTTTGCAAGAAACGCTGTTTGCATGCAATAGGAATAGCCAGAATGGGTAAGGAAGGAATAATTAGATAATCCGGTGAATCAAAGACAAAAGTCCTATAGCATAACCTTAAAGCCCTTGACAAAGCACAGGTTTTATCCTATAGTTTAGTCAGCTACTACTTCTTATTGCTTATAAACGTAGTATCGACGGTGCCATTCGATCCTATGTGTAGTAGCATTCGGTAGCTATTAGCTATTATATAAGTGGTATGCTTTTCAATCACGTATTTATTCCCGTTGCTCCTCGATAGAGATCGAGGATAGTTACATATTCTTCCTCCGCGTAAGCAAGGATTCTTAAATAAGTAGCAGGTTTTTCCTCGTCTTGAACTCGTGCTTCAAGCAAAGAGGAGAGCCTCACCGCAGGTGCATCTGCAGTGAGAAGGCCAGCTCGATATGGCGGGACCCTTCGGAATCCCCCGATCCAAACGCCATATCGTGCCTTAATATATAGAACGGGCAAGCACTCCACCACGATACAGCATAACAGGCATTTCCCTGTGTAACCTGCTTGTGGAACTGCCGAGTAATGTGATTGAGCACGTCCCCCAGAGCCATCAGATCGTTCCGATCTGCAAAAGCGACTTGATCGCTCGTCGTTGGTCCATAGCATCATAGGCTTCTTTGATGCCGTCCAGGTCCGTCGTGAAGTCGAAGACGAGTCCAGGATGAATGCGTCCTTCTAACACATCGTCAAGTAGCTCTGGGATATACCTTCGCACTGGCGATACGCCACCGCGCAGTCCAACGTTGCGAAAGATAACGGTGTCCATCGGCACCACAACGTCGTGCGGAGCACCAATAGCCCCAACAACGGAGCCGACTCGCGCAATGCTAAACGCCGTTGCCATAGACTCTCCCGTCCCAACACATTCGAGAGCCGCGTCAACGCCTATCCCGTGGGTCATGTCCAAAATTTTCTGTGTTGCTTCATCCCCGCGTTCAGTGAGGATGTCTGTCGCACCAAATGTCTGGGCGAGCTTTTGGCGAGCCGGGTTACGGCTCAACGCAATAATACGCTCTGCCCCTAATCGTTTGGCTGCAATGATGGCACAAAGACCTACTGCACCGTCACCAACGACAGCAACCACATCGCCTTTCTTCACACCAGCACTCACCGCTGCATGGTGACCAGTACACATCACATCTGAAAGCGTCAGCAGGGAGCGCAGCAGTTCATCTGAATACCTAGAGCGGGGGACTTTCACAAGCGTAGAATCAGCAAGGGGCGAACGCACCGCCTCTCCCTGACCTCCATCAATGCCATGATTTCCGAACGAGCCTCCGTGCAGACAGTTTGACGGCCAGCCCGCACGACAGTGAGCGCATGTGCCATCGCAGTAGGTGAAAGGGGCGATCACAAAGTCCCCTTTTTTGATGTCATGGACAGCTGATCCTACCTCTTCAACAACACCAATGAACTCGTGGCCGATGGAACCCAGGGCATGAGGGGATAGACCACGATAATACCACAGGTCGGAACCACAGACGCATCCCAATACCACGCGAACGACAGCATCAGTCGGCTCTTGAATCTTCGGGTCTGGTCGCTCGCCAAGTTCAATGGAACGAGGCCCATGAAAAATTGCTGCTTTCATCCTTCTTTCGCCTCCTCTTTCGGGAGCTTCAACGCTTGAGCAAGAGCATACGTTTGCTCCCTGGTTGCTTCGATCTGTTGAGGATCGCCTGATGCAACAGCCTGCCAATACGCAATTTTGAGGTCAACATACCGTTGCCGCAATTCAAGATCATGCGCTTCTTCAGCAAGACGCCGCTTTTGCGCTTCGAGTAGGTTCACTTGTTCGTTCGCTGCCTGTGCTCCCTGGCTTCGGTTCTTGAGGTAGGTTCGCATATCCTCAAGAGACATGCCTGTCGCATTGAGGCAAGCAATAGCTACAGCAACGTTCACATCATGCTCGTTGTATACCCGGTGCTTACTACTGGCGTCGCGAGTAATGGGATGAATTAAACCGATGGTTTCGTAGTAGCGAAGAGTACTTTCTGGAAGTCCGCTTAACTTGGCAACCTCTCTAATTGTATAAAACTGGGCTTTGTCTGTATACTTATTCATAGTGCCAGCGTAACAACTTGAAGTACTTTAAGTCAAGTCTTTGGTGTGCTCGCCGAGTAATGCTTCAGCTTCTAGTCAGTTTGGACACCCAACGTTTGCCAGATAGGATATCCCAACGGTATGAAAATCGTGGAAGACCCACAAGGTACTCTCGCTTGACAGCTTGCTTGCTTCAGGTTATACTTTTAGTAGGTCAACTAATGTGACCGTATACGCTACTTTTTTCTCCTCATACTAGTGTCTCCAACATCATTCCTCAGGAGCGATCAATTATGCCTCGACCCGCGTTTTTGTGGCGGCGAAGATCCTCGCCCGCATCGCCTCAGCGTATTCAGGAACAGATTAATCCTACCGCCAGCGCCTCAAGCCCGACCCAGGAAGATTGGTATTGGGGGAGAGCGGCAACAGGCGCAGAAGAAGATTACTACTGGCGTCGGCTCTCGGACAATTGGTATATGAAGGATGTTGTGCCCTCAACTTATCTAGAGATCCACAACGCCTGTTACGAAGCCTATAACGCCAACCCTATCGCCTTTGCCATTATCGAGATTACCACCAGTTTTGTGCTGGGCAAAGGCGTTACCATCTCCGCCAATCAGCCCGTAGTGCAAAAAGTGCTGATGGATTTCTGGAACGATCCCGACAATCATATGGATACGCGCGTCTACGCTCTCTGCACCGAACTGTCGTTGTACGGAGAACAGTTTATTCGCTTTTACGTCAATAAGATCAATGGCAGCGTCAAAATCCGCCAGATTGATCCCTCGATCATCGATCAGATCGAAACCGACCCTGACGATATTGAAACGCCCTTGCGCTTTCATCGCCGTCCCATTGGTCCCAGCTCGACTCTGCCGGGCGATCCTGTGCCCATCAGTCCTCAGGAGCAGCACAATTTTGAGGGCGAATGGTTTATCGCCGGGGCGGAAGTGGTGCAGTTTTGTATTAACAAAGTCTCGAATGCCAAACGCGGCAAAAGCGATCTGGCAACCCTGCTGCCCTGGCTCAGACGCTATAAGGACTGGTTAACGGATCGTGTGCGCATCAACAAATATAAAGGGGCTTTTCTCTGGGATGTGCAGTTGCAGGGAGCGGATAAGAAAGCGATTGACCGCAAGAAAGCGGAATATATGTACCCGCCGGAGCCTGGG
Organism: Ktedonobacteraceae bacterium; assembly: GCA_035764225.1. Lineage (GTDB taxonomy): Bacteria > Chloroflexota > Ktedonobacteria > Ktedonobacterales > Ktedonobacteraceae > DASRHT01. The sequence continues at coordinate 22,082 of DASTZT010000409.1, read as the reverse complement.
AGCATCGTAATTCACAATGAAGCCGAGAAGTGGTCGGCGGTGAAACCGGAGATCAATGCTAACGAAGCAGCAGAAGATGGCAGAGCTTTGAAATTAATGCTAGCAGTTGGCGCTCAATTGCCTGAGCACTATCTCGCTGATGGCAACAATGGCAATCGAGCAACCGCCGCTGAGATGGGGTTGCCAACGTTCCTCAAATTCCAACGTCGCCAGCATGTGATGCGGGCCATGCTGCGGGTTGTGCTGGATCGCGTGCTGCTGGAGGCTCGCAAGGCGCGGGTGCTGCCGGAACAGATCGACTGTAGCTATGATATTCTCTTCCCAGAGATGAATGTGGCCGATCATCAGACGCTAGCCAGTGCAACGCAGATGCTGGTCTCGGCTCTGGTGATGGCAAAAGAGCACGGTTGGGTCAGCGACGAGACGGCGATGCGGCTGATCTTCCAGTTCGCGGGCGAGGAGCTGGATGTCTATGAGGAGCAGGCGCGCATCCGAGAGAAGGGGAAGGAGTAGCCAGTGCCGCTAGATTCACGCAAGATACAGCATATATTGCAGGTTATCACGCGCAGCTTTGCCTCACGACAGCGCACCGTCGTGATTGTTGCTCTGGCCTCAGGCAGCTACAGCTATAACGCGGTCCAGGTGATTATGCGTCCTCAACAGGTCAATGATCCGCAGGTACTCGACGCGGCTGGAAGGTCGCTGCCACATAACGCGGACACGTTGATGGTAGCGCCATTGGGTACCAGCTTTACGGGAGCCGTCTATGTTGCGGATACGACCACTGCGACGGCCAGCGCGGTTGCCAGCGCGCCGAAGTACGAAATTATTGAGGTGTTGCCTGTGGGTATGGTTCCAGGTGGTACGCATCTGCACATTGCCCTTCGGCGTATGCGTTAAAGAGGAATACTATGAATGAACATGCAGATATTCCGCTCAGTGAGCAGCAATGTCAGCAGGACATTTTGCGGCGGGTGCATAGGTGGTTGAGCGTGCTAGAGCAGCGCGTGATGCTGCTGGTCCAGACGCACGATCCAGAGGCGATGAAGCCTGGGGAATGTGAGCAAGCGATTAGCCGCCATCTCGTCTTGATGGTGCGATTGCTCCAATTGCGTCAGCAATATGTACAGGCGCGAATTTCCGCGAGCAATCAAGAGGCGCTGGATGCTTTCCTGCGTAGCATAGAAGGGGCTGACGATCTCGCGTGATTAGCCAATATGACAGATCAACCCGGCCCCCTGTTGAGCGGCAAAGTCTACGGCAGTGAGAAAGGCACCCGCGTAGGTGGGCGATACTTCATCAATCAGGCGAAATGCTCCAGCCGGGCTATGTTGTTGCAAGCGATAGTTGCGCTGATCCTCTTTTGCCTGTGCGGGATGAGGTGGCTGCAAATCGTGAGTGCTCGCGGCCAATTGCTGTACCTCATGTGGTGTCAGATAGCCGATAAAGGCTTCATAAGGTTCCCCTGGATAGTAGCCAAATGGCATCCTGCGACGGCCACACGCCAGTAACTCGAACAGCCCCATTGCCCGCACCGATTGAGCGGCCAGCCAACCGCGCAAATGTAATTGCGTCGGCAAACGACCAAGCTCGATCCCCGTTGGTTCGACCTCTTCCGCATCTTCGAAGATAGGAGCTGGCTCTGGCTGTTGTGCTTCCTCTCCGTTTGCCTCGTCTTCGGCTCTCTCCTCGTCTGCTGAGACTGGCTCCTGCTCATACACTTCTTGCAGCAGCCTGCTGAGACCTGCGGAGTGAAGGAGGGAGGCGACCTCCTGATGCAGGGCCTCTTCCTCTTCCTGCGTGATCGTCGCCAGCCCCTCGATAGGGAAAAAGGGTGATAGCAGACAATACGCTTCCACAATTGCCCCCCAGATAATGAGCACCGCTTCGGAGTTCTGGTAGAGCTGCGGAGGATGCTGGCGCGCATAGGTATCGCTCAGGGCTGTGAATTGTTGCGCATCGCAAAGTAGCTGGTATTCGCGACGGGTATGTGGACCGCGAGGCAAGCGTTTGATGAAAGCTTGAGCGCGGGGCCAGGCGCAGAGATGTTGCATGACATCGGGCACAAATCGCTCTTCACGGAAGCACCGCGTCTGGCGATACATCTGGTAGATGGCGCTTTCATCACCCTGCGTTAGCCAGCCTGCGAACGCTGGCATGACGTTTTGCATATAAGTTTCCCAGTCAAAGCCATGAAGCCGCACGATCATAGAACCGACCATCCTGCACAGAAATTGTACTCTTATAGTACTGCTATCGGCTGCTCTTGCCAAATAGATGGGTCTATAGTACCTTGTCGGGACTCCTCCATTGTGGCTAGACGCTAGCTGATGGATAGTAAAACAGGTTACTCCATATGGATAAGCTTACAATTTTTTTACAATTTTGCGTAGATTTTTCAGGACGACAAGTTTATACTTAAGGATACGTTTATTCGTCTGAATCTATATTATGCAATCGTTTCCATTCGCAGCCGATATTTTTTGTGAACAGGAGGTGGCAGCGCGATGACGCAGCACCCGCCGCAATCTGAAAATGAGATACTTCCCTTACCAGGTTTTCATGATGACGTTGATATGTTCGAGGAAAAGGCTCCCCCTCCTATCAAGCGTAGAAACCGTCGTCGCACCCTGATCATTATTTCCAGCATCCTGCTCGTCGTTCTGCTGCTCGGTGGAGCTTTTGCGCTTGCCAATGCGCGCAGGCAACGTCTCGTCTTTCAGGCGCAACAGGTCACTCAGGGCAATCTTGCTTTAACCGTGAATGGAACTGGCCCTTTACAGAGCGATGTCTACAACTTGAATTTTACGGGTACAGGAAAGTTGGCCGAAATTGATGTAAAAGTGGGACAAAAGGTCAAGCAGAATCAGACTCTGGCTAAATTGGACCCCACCACCTTGCAGGATGCCGTCAACGAATCGCAATCTACCGTCTCAGCGGCCCAGACCTCGTTAAATAACGCCCAGGCAAGCTTGAATGCTTCGGTAGCCGCCTCGCAAGCTAACGTCGCGGCGGCGCAAATGTCGCTTAACAATGCTGCCCAGAACCTGAAGGATGTCCAGACGCAATCTCAGGCATCAATCAATTCTGCCCAGACCGCGCTGAGCAATGCCCAGGATAACCTGAGCAAAGTCCAGGCTCAGGTCCAGGCACAACTAACGGTTGCTCAGGATACTGAGAACGCGACTATAGCTGGTTGTGCCACGCAGTCCGATCCCGCCGCCTGTAAGCAAGCCGCCCAGAATCAATTTGCCCAGGCTCAGGCGCAAGCAAATACTCAGCTATCGACGGCGCAAGGGCAAGTCAATACGGCTCAGAAGCAACTGGACGCGGCACGAGCGCAGGCCAGCGTGCAGAATACATCGGCTCAGAACCAGCTCAATAGCGCCCAGAAGCAGTTGGATACGGCGCAGGCGCAAGCGAATTCACAAAATACGACGGCGCAGGGGCAGGTCAATAGCTCGCAAAGTCAATTGAATACGGCCCAGACGCAACTGGCAACCGCGCAATATAATGTTAGCAGTACCGTTTTGAAAGCGCCCCATGATGGCGTTGTTGCTGCCGTCAATGGCATTGTTGGGAGCACGCCTGGTGCTTCTAGTGCTGCCAGCGCGAGTACTGCCACCGGTTCTACGGGTGGTGGCGGAGGTGGCACCTTTGTACAGATCGTGGACCTCTCATCGATGCAGATTGTCGCCAGCATTAACGAGATTGATATTGGCGGCGTGGTCGTGGGGGATAGCGTGCAATTTTCGGTCAGCGCCTATCCCGATCAGACATTTACCGGCAAAGTAACCGCCATTTCGCCTCTAGGACAAACCGTCTCGAATGTGGTCTCGTATCCTGTATATATTAGCGTTGATACAGGCAGTACTGGCAATTTCAATCTGTTGCCAGGCATGACGGCCAGCGCCACCATCGTCACCGATCAGCGCGCTGATACGCTGATGGTGCCTGCCAGCGCGATTACGTTTGCCCGTACATCTATCATCCCGGCTAGCACCGGGAACATCGGCTTAATCCAACAGAGCCAGGCGGATAACGCGCTGGCAGCCGCTCGCCAGATGATTCAAGATCTTCAGGCGCAGAACCCGCAGATAACGCAAGACAAACCGACGCCCGCCTTTGTGTTGGAGCGTATTAATAACGCAATTGCCGTCAAACCTGTCGTCGTAGGATTGACTAATGGCACGACCTATGAAGTGCTCGATGGCCTGACACAGAGCGACCGCGTGCTGGTTGGGGTTCAGACGCAGGCTCAGGCGCAAGGAAATCCTGGGGGCGGAGGATTATTTCGCGGAGCAGGCGGTGGGGGGAATTAATCTGCTGTGACTTGTTTAATTCTGGAGGATGCATGACCAGCGATGATGTCCAGCAGACACCGATGGAGGATTCCTCTGGTGTCCATCCTGTCAATATAGCGCTGCACCAGCAGATAACGGTCCCGCAGCCCGTCGTTAACACCGTCGCGGGACAAAATGGGACTGCGGGGCAAGCGGTGATTGCTATCAATAATCTCAAGAAAACGTATTTGCTAGGTGAGACGCGCGTCCATGCCTTACGCGGCGTCTCGCTGACGGTGCAGCAGGGAGAGTTTGTGGCCGTGATGGGGCCATCGGGTTCGGGCAAAACAACGCTGATGAACCTGTTGGGCTGCCTGGATCGGCCCAGCAGCGGCGATTACCTGTTGGCTGGCAAGCTGGTGAGTCGTATGAGTCCCGATGAGTTGGCGCTGATTCGTAATCAACTGATCGGCTTCGTCTTTCAAGGGTTCAACCTGCTCTCGCGTGCCACTGCTGTGAAAAATGTAGCGATGCCGCTGATGTATGCCGGTTACTCAAAAGAAGAGCAGGAGTATCGCGCTCGCAAGGCCTTGCAACTGGTGGGGCTGGGTGCGCGTCTCCATCATAAACCATCGCAATTGTCTGGAGGGCAGCAACAGCGTGTCGCGATTGCTCGCGCCCTGGTCAACTCGCCCTCGCTCTTGCTGGCGGATGAGCCAACGGGCAACCTGGATAGCCGTACCAGCGTAGAGATTATGGCGGTGCTCCAGGCGCTCAATCAGCGCGGCCTGACGGTTATTCTCGTCACTCACGAGCCTGATATCGCTGGTTATGCCAAACGGCAGGTGGCCTTCCGCGATGGTTTGCTGGTGCGCGATGACGTGGTATACGACCCGCGTAACGCCATTACCGAATTGTCAGTAGAGAGAGAAGCCACGCATGCCGTCACGCCGGTAAAGGAGGCCGAATGAGCATCGATTCATCACCGTCTACAGCGAATGCTTCTGGGGAAGGCAAGCTTGCCACAACGCCTGCCTCGCTCTACACGTCGAGCAAACATCCTGGTCGCAGAGTTACCAGTACAATGTCGGCCAATTTTAGCAGCGCAACCGATTCGCTCTGGGCCAATCGTATGCGCTCGTTGCTCACCACTTTAGGCGTCATCATTGGCGTGATGGCGGTCATCGTCGCCGTAACGCTCACGCAGGGAGCTGGTGCATTGCTTAACGGGCGGATTGCCAGTCTGGGCACCAATACATTGCTGATTAACCCAGGCTCCGGGGTGACGAACGGAGCTACGAGCGGCGTCGGTACGCTGCAATCGCTGACAGTAGCTGATGTGCAGGAGCTTCAGAAGATCCCGCATGTGACAGCCGTGAGTCCCGTGCTCAGCATGTCGGCTCAAATCATTGCGCATAACCTCAACTGGAATACCCGTGTGCAGGGTGTGTATCCAGAGTTTCAACAGATCCAAAACTGGGATATTGCCAGCGGCTCCTGGTTTAGTAAGGCCGATGCCGATAGCGGTCAGGCGGTGGCGGTGCTTGGCGATACGGTGGCGAAGAACCTCTTTGGCCCGACAAATACCGATCCGATTGGTCAGACGGTGCTGATCCGCAACCAGCTCTTTCGCGTGGTTGGCGTGATGCAGTCAAAGGGCGCGTTGGCGGCGTTCAACCAGGATGATATTGTCTATGTGCCATTTAATGCTGCCTCTTCTCGTCTGAAGCATACCACCTTTGTAGACCAGATTCAGGCGCTGGTCGATCAGCCCGATAATGTTGATGGAGCCTTAACCGCCGCAACCGCCATTTTGCGCCAGACCCATCGTATCGCCGTAGGCGCAACCGACGATTTCCAGATTCGCAGCCCTAATCAACTGGTGCAGACGGCGCAACAGTTCGCCCAGGTCTTGACGTTACTGCTGGTTGGCATTGCCGCCGTCTCGCTCACAGTGGGTGGCATCGGCATCATGAATATCATGCTGGTCTCTGTCACTGAGCGCACGAGGGAGATTGGCGTCCGCATGGCGGTGGGAGCCAGACGGCGCGACATTCGCAACCAGTTTCTGATTGAGGCGGTCACGCTGAGCGCGGTCGGTGGCACCATCGGCATTCTGCTAGGCTTGCTGATCGGATTTGCAATGACGGCCTCGTTCCAACTGCCGTTTGTGGTTGACCCGCTCTCAACGTTTCTAGCCTTTAGCGTTTCGGCAGGCATTGGTATTATCTTTGGCCTCTACCCGGCGGTACGGGCCTCTCACCTTGATCCAATTGTGGCGCTGCGCACGGAATAGACAGATTGTAGGGGTGGGGCCAGCAGGGCGAGGGCAAGCCTCGCCCCTACAAAATCCTTTATCATTGCGGTAAAGCTGTGCCCCTACATATATTGATGAGTTTAGCTTTCTACGAGTTCGATTGTGACTTCGTAAGATAAGCCAGGAGCGGTTCCCGTTGCCAGGGGCACCTGTTGCATATGTAGATCGATGACTCGCTCTATGTAGGAGTCGAAGTGTACTGCTATTGGAGTGCTGTTGAGCGGATCGTTGTGGAGGATGGTCGTACCGATTGAACCGGTGTAGGAGCTGCGTAGGGCGTCGCGGTACTGCTGGCCCGTCAGGCCCGTTGGCGTACCGTCGTAGCGTAGCAGATCGTTGAGGCAGAGCACGACCATACTCCAGCGGCGTTTGCCCGGCCCCAGGTCTACGTAAGATAAGCCGCCATCGGCTCTGACAGTCGTTTTGCGGATGCGTGGTTGCTGCATCTGGTAGCTACCCGGCTTGATAAAGTAGCCTGTGCCGTCCAGCAGCAACTCGCAGTCGATACCAATCGGCATATCACGCCTCCTGGGAAGTCATCGACTTCTTGCCGCGCCTCTTGCTCGGTTTGGCTTCCGTTGTCGCGCAATGCGATCCTGGTTCGTGCTCTTCCTGAGCATTGGTGGCTTCGGTCCCATAGATGCGGCTGTGATAGAAAACATCACTGCTATTATGGTCGTGGATGCTGATCGTATCTCCGTCGATGGTGATGTGAATACCGAGTTGTTTCAGGGCTGAGCAAATGGTGGTGACGATATAGCTGAGGCGGGCATTTTCTTGTTCAACAGTCGCAATGCGGTCGTGCAGCGTCTGAATCTCGCTTTGCTGGGCGTGGATGACGCGCTCCTGTACCTCGTTGGCGGTGCGAGAGAAGCCGTGATAATAGGCCACAACCCCACCGATAATCAGACCAATACTGATAAGCAGGTTTAAGAGTGATAATGGCTCAAGCATGGTGCTATCCTCTCTTGCGTTTCTTTATGTCTTCCGCGTTCGCAGGGCTGGGGCAAGCCCAGCCCCTACAGTTGGCGGGATCGAGGTTATAGTCTGGGCCAGCGCACGGGAACATCGCCCCAATGGACGCGTGCGCCATAGGCAAAGTCGCGTTGCTGCTTGATTTCTTGCAGGCGTGCCTCAAATTGCTGCATTTTGGCTCTGGTGGCAGCCAGCCATGCCTGGGGAATTTTGGTATCGTCGATGCGATCTCGTAGTGCCCCATCCTGAAAGTCAAAGTTGTCATTGGTGGGAACTTGATAAGCTTCCATCGCATAAGCACATGCACCAAGCACGATGATATCGCGATGAACCTCTGGAATGGTCGAGCTATTGGCGTCTAGCTGATGCTTGGTAGCGTAGAAGATGCGCATGGTTAGGGTCGAGTCTTTTGGTAGCTCCGCGCTGGAGAGTTTGAGCGTGAAGCTAGGGGCCGCTGTACCTGTGACGTTCTGGCCCATGCCGATACTCCCCTGCGAACCAAGATTGCCACCTGCGGCCAATGCGGTAGTGCTATCAAAGAGATTAGAGTATTCGGAAAATTCGCGTTCAAATGGGGGCCAGAGCATCACGCCGGAGGTATTGACCGTTGGCGGTGAAAGTTTGCCGCTTAAGCTGGCATCGGATGCGCTATCGTTATAGCTTGTCGTGATATTGTCCTGCAACGTTGCTAGCAAGTAGAGGGTGGAAGCGCCGACGAGGGTGCGATAAAGATTGCGCCCAATCACGCTATTGGTGGCGGTTCCTGGGACCGTCGTCAGGTTGTTCCCCAGAGGAATAGACGCCAGCGTCACTTTCTGGTTGCCTGTCGTGGTGGTAACGCTGGTCACGGGCGATGGTGTTGTCTCGCCTCCCTGCGTCAGGAAGGTAACGGCGTATTGATAGCTGCCCACGTTCAACCCGCTTCCACTGATCGCCGTCGCGCTCATCCCGGCTGTTGGAGGAGCAAAAGCCGAACCGTAGGCTTGCAGGGGATAGAGGATGCGTTCCAGCCACCAGACCGGGTAAGCGGGATTCCAGGAGACCGGGTAGGGATAGGTGCGCTGGTATGGCTGGGCCGCCATATCGGTGTATGCGATGTTGGGATAGTAGTTGCTGTACCGATCTACCGCTTTATCGATGGCGCGGTCAACATCGGAGGTGGCCCAGCGTTGAGTTGAGCTGCCCAGAGGATCAAAGAGATCCTGCCGGACCGCCGTTTCAATATCTGTCAGAAGCATCTAGCACTCCATTTTGCGAAAATCTTATACAACATAGCCATAGGTATAGAGGGTAACGGTACATGTGCCTCCGTTGGCCTTGACATCGATCTTGCCCGTTGCATCCAGCGGTAAGAGGCCCATGCCATCAAGGGTGCTGTTTGCTACCATGATAGTGCCGATGGCGGCGTAGGCGGTGATATCGGCGGCGGCGTGGGGCGCAAGCAGGATGGATGCGCCTGTGGTGGGGCTGCTAAAGTAGGCTTTGAATAAGACGCCCAGCGTGCCCAGCGGAATGCCAGAACTGCCACCGATGAGCGTGTAAACGTTGGTTGTCCCTGAGGTGATGACATCATTGGAGACCTGCCTGTATCCTGTGACAAAGGTCAGGCGTCCCGGTGGCGGAGCGGGCAGGCCGTTGGTGCTGTTGGCAAAGATGGCGACGATCACCGCGTCCTGCTGGTTGTGCTCGTCAAAAAAGAGTACCGCGCAAAGAGCGCCCGGAAGGGCCGAGGTGCCATCGATATGATTGGCAACCGGTACTCCTGCTAGCGCGTATGATGTGGCCTCAAACAGCAGTACCGAAGCGGTATAGGTCGCGGAGGCAAAGGATTGTAAAATGCCACGTTTGATCAGCATGATAACCTCGTGGAAAGAGGAGAAATCTGGCGATTCCTCCTCGCTTGTTGAGCTAGGCGTCATTGCTCATCGTGCCCGGCGATGGGCTATTATCGCTGCCAGAGCAGGCATGGAAACTGCCCGCAGTATAGGCGGTGTTGAGCAGCGTATTGAGGCTGGTTGCGATATTGGCGAAGGTCTGGCTCCCCGATGGGTCAACGCGGACGAAGGTGCCATCGATTGGCAGAGCGCCATCAGCGACCTGCTGGAAGATGCACATGGTGCGAGGATTGAGGTAGCTGCCAATGGGGGCAACCTGTCCGCCATTGTAGCGGCCATACGTCAATTCAAGGAGATCAAGCATCGCGTGGTCCTTTCTGTACTGTTAAGGAGGATGGAATATGGTTGAGTGTGCTGGCTCTCTCCTGGCGAGAAACAAGCGATAAATCGGACGCGCTGAAGCGAGTCGGTACGAAGCGTTTATGCCGCTGGAGCTTCTAGAGCGATTTCTTCCGATTAGAATTCGATCCAGCGGGCGGTGAGCGAGTTGAAGCCTGCGGCATAGGTTTGCAGGAATACCACCACGCCCTGCGCTGAACCAGCGGGCAGCAATAGCGCCTGACCGTTGCCGAGCAGTTCCAGCGGTTGCGTGCTCACCTCGACCTGGTTGTAGGGAGCGGTGAGCGTTTGTGAGGTGGAGGCAAAGGTGCAGGTGGCTGCCAGGACGGACGCCGGGCCGCCTAGTTTGGCATTGGTGACCGTTGCCGTCGAGGCAAAAACGGGATTGGTTGTGACGATTTGCAGAAAAGCGGTCATCGAACTGGTGCCGGTGACTGTGCGCAGCGAGTAGAGCAAGATGTTTTTGCCGCTCGCCGCCGGATTGAAGACGCACAGGGGATAGTTGCCAGCAGCGACGTTGAGCAATCCCGCGCTACAAAAGAAGCTCTTCCCTTGTAGGCTCATGGCGGCAATCCACTCCTGCGCTGTCAGGTTGCCCAGTTGATCGAGTTGCACGGCCTGACCGAGGCCCGATGGCAAGAGGCCACCCACCAGGGCCGAGCCATCCTGATTCATAAAACCTGTCATGGTTTTCTCCTGCTACAAAAGTCTCTAAATGTCTCTTAGAAAGCTACGGTAGCAGCTTAGATGCCACGATAGAGGCCGCGATAGTCAACGACAGCGCCTCCGTATTCATGCCGCACTTTATAGGTGATGGCATCCTGGGTGAAGTTCAGGCCGAAGAGCGGAAGATCCTGAATAAAAAGCGCCGGATTGACTTGTCCGCCCACAAAACCGATCTCAATGGTGTCAATCTCGCGCGGATCGCCCACGAGATACCATTGCGTCGAGCTTGAGAGCTGCGGGCTAACAATTGGGGTGACGTAGCCCAGCATCGGGTTGATATCGTTATTATTGCTGCCAGGGACACCAGCTGACTTTGTAACCACCATACTGGTCCACTCCAGCTCCGGCGGGACAACCAGGAAGCGCGGGCGCAAGCCGAGACGTTTACCAGCGTAGTTCGTCTGTTCGCGCATCGCTGTCACCCCCGTCTGCATCGCGGCGGTACTCAGGGCGGCGGCCCCTAGATTATTGTGGGGTGCTCCAGACATAAACAGCGCATTGCCGTCATAGATGGTCGGGTTGCTACTCAGAAAAGCATAGACAAATTCTGCCAATGTGTAGGCCGCCGCGACCGCCAGCTTGGTAGGAATCTGCTTGATGGCTTGCAGGTCGTCATTGACGATCACCTCGCGGGAAACAGTGACAAGATTGCCTCTTTTTTGCGGGACGTAAGTGGCCGCCGAATCGGTGAGCGTCACAGCACTGTAGGCGCTATCTTCTGCCACTATCGGCAGCGAGCCGAATGCGCCCAGCCTGACCCGCGTTTGCTGTTTAAAATCGCGGATCGGAACAATTGTCGTAAAGCGCATCCATTCGGCGGGCCAGGCTTGATAGTCCTTGAGCAATCGCTTGTTCATGCTGGTGCCGAGCAGGTAGGAAAACGAGGCTGTGGTGGTGTCGGCTTCGCTGATGCGTGCTATGGGGGCGTCTTCCGTGACCCGAATATTGCCCAGAGTAGAGCGTTCGCTCAACCCGGCCACGACTGGATCGCCGGTTACGCGGGCATAGGCTTCGCGAATGCTGGCAAAGGGACGAATAAGGCCAAGCCTGGTCGTATCCACCTCCAGATCAAACATACGATCAAAGGCCGCCTGGATCTTCTCCGCCTCGGTAATCATCTGCCCAATGGCGGGCTTTTCATATGAGTTGCCGCGTATCAGTCCTGTGGAGGCGAGATCTGCCAGCATCTGCTGCTGGGCTTTGAGGTCGCCATCAAGTTCGCTCTGCTCAAAGATGCGGCCCTGGAAACGGGTGCGCACATTAGCCTTAACCGGCTCCGGGAGTGTTGATTCGAGCAGGCGGCGCTCTAGCGTAATATGCGCACGCTCTAACTGAAGCTCGTGCATCAACTGTTGGAGATCGTGCTGCTGTTCTAGCAAACGCTCTGTTTCTTCTGGGGTGGATGTGGTGGGGGCAGGCTGTATTGTGCTAGTTTCTGCCTGTGCTGAAGTCTCATTGATTTCCATAGGGGAGTTTGCTCCTTGAATAGTATGGAGTGCCTTGAAATTCCGATCAACAACGCCACTATCATGGCCTGTAGCTCCCCGATTCATCGTGGGAGCGCTCAGTTGATCGGAGTGGAGGATGCGCCGGAAGCTGCCGCCTGCGCTCGGTCTGGTAACAATATCGCATGAGTTGAGCGAGACCACGCTGGTAACTTCCTTGACTCGGCTGGCCTCATTCAGTTGCCATTGCCCAAAGATGTCTATCGAGAGGCCAATCAGGTCAGGATGCCCCATTGCGTACGCCTCGCGGATCACCGACCATAGCCAATCTGCCACTTCAAGGATATGCAGCGTGGCATCAACGCGACCATGTGGGGCATCGGGACCGGGAGGGACGTAGTGCGCATCATGATAGAAGCCCACAATATCTCTCACGGAGCGGCTCTGCTGATCGCTCTCGTTGCGCGGATGGTCAGCATACGCGTGCGTTCCATCGAGCAGACTGGCGATAGTTTTGAGCGTGGCCTCATTGTACAGATAGCCATTTTTTGAACGTCCACCCTGAAGTACGGTGACTTGAATGGCATGGCCCTGCGGATCAAGCGTCTGGCCTTCAATGATATGCCCATCAATGCGGATTGCGCCGGAGATCATATGGAACCTGCTTCGGCATCCAGGCCGCGCATCAAAAGATCCATATGGCGTGACCTGCTATTATTGGTGCCACCCTGATCCATAAACACTGCCGGATAGGTTTTATCGTTAAGCTGTTGATAGGTCGCGCTCATATGCATCGTTTGCAGGGCGGAAGGGTCCAGATCGCCGGGCCTCTGGAGCATCCGGGCTTGTGGCGTCAGGTCTGGATGCTGCAAGTCTGGCAGCAGCGGATCAGGTTCCGTCATCGCTCGTTTGACATCCATGTTATCAGCGCGATCATCGAGCAGCGGATCGACTAGAAAGGGATCGCTCGCCTGTGCTTGCGGTGGGTACATATCAAGGCCATAGGGATGATCGTATGGTTCAGGGGCTGGATCGGAGGTAAATGCTGTGTGCAGATCAATCGCTGGCCCCGTGAGGTCGTAAGGGGCCAGCGGTGGTATATGCATGTCTGGTCCGGTGAAGGTTGGATGATTGATCTCAGGGGGCGACGGAGCATGGGCTATTTGGTCTGGTGATGGCACTGCTTGAGCACCTGCCAGATTCAAATCATAGAAGGGAAGAGCTGGAGCGATGCCCATCAAAGGCAGTTCGTTGGTGGCATCGTTAAAGGATCGGTCTTGCATAGAGAGCTCCTGTGGAAGAAGTTTTGTGGGAGGACAGTAAGAGAAGGGAAAAATGGATCGGGTTTACTATTAATGCCTGGGTGGGCGCGTATCAGGGATACCCAGGCAGTAGAGGAAGCTCCCAACCCTTTTAAGGTTGCTTGCTTATAAATTCATTATACCTGCTCATTTAGCAAAAGTCAAGCAATTATTTGTTCTGGTTGAAAATTGAAGAGGTTAGCTTGCGAGTAAACCCAGCGTTTTGAAATAGATGTGTTTTTATCGTCCCTATGATGTAACACAATCTCCGCTTTTGACGTATTAGTATATGTAGAGGACACATTTCGATGTCTTATTCTTGAAAGAGAGAATTATGTTCAGGAGATATTCGAAGCAGGCTTCTGAAAGAATCATGCTCCATACTCTGACAACTTACTATGATCTAGAGACGCGTGAGCATGCTCAACGTGTTGTTCCTCTAGCCAAAGCCATAGCTCATTCTCTGGGACTTTCCAGGAAAGAGATTTTTTTGATTGGCATGGCAGCTTTATTGCATGATATTGGCAAAGTCGGCGTTGCTCCATCCATCCTCAACAAGTGCGGACCGTTGAACGGCGAAGAGTGGGAGATGATGCGCCTTCACTCTGAGATTGGCCAACAAATGTTGTTGCTGGCTGGCGGCGTTTTTGCTACGCTCGCCCCGATGGTGGTGGCACATCACGAGCGTTGGGATGGTTATGGCTACCCGTTTGGCTTGAGGGAGGAAGAAATTCCTATCGGAGCGCGTATCATTGCTGTTGTTGACTCTTTTGATGCCATGATTTCATCGCGGCCTTATCATCGTTGCATGACTGTTGCGGAATCTCGTGCGGAATTGTGGCGGGGAGCTGGCCGTCAGTACGATCCACGCATTGTGGTAGCGTTTTCCGCGCTGCTCGACCAGCAAATCCCATCAGTGACTAACGGCACCTTTGCGCCGTACCTTCTCCCTACACCTGCCAGGCTCTCCCAGACGACAATCAGCGCGTAGTTGCCCAGGCTCGTCTCTGGGGATGCTGATGCTCGATCCACTTGAGAGTGTGTCTGATGCTGAGTGTCTTCGCCCTTGCAGAGCGGCACTTGTGCGGCTTCGCCGCGCAAGGGGTTGTGTCGGTATTGTGGGAAAATGCGCGAAGCGAATTTTCCCACAATACCGACACAACCAGGCGAGCGTCTACGGCGCGAGCGCGTGCTCATGCAGAGAATCAGACACACACTGAGCTACAAAAGGAAGCTAAGTGAAATCGCGCAACAGGTGTACTTGAACTGGTTGCCGTAAAGTACGTAATGCTTTAACTTCAATCTGGCGAATGCGTTCTCTTGTCAGCTTAAAGCAGACGCTCAGCTCTTCCAGGGTATGACAATATCCGTCGTAGAGGCCATAGCGCATCTCGATCACCTTGCGCTCCCTCTGGCTGAGTGTCTCAAGCGCGTGTGAAATCTGGTCGCACAATACCTGGTGAGTTACCACCTCTGCTGGTGCAGCGGCATGAGTATCTTCCAGCGTATCCGCCAGATGATATTGTTCGTCCTCGATAAGCGGTGCATCGAGCGAAATCGGCGTCTCAGCCATACTTTGCAATTCGACGACTCGCTCTTTCGTCAAATTGATGGCGCGGGCGATCTCTTCTGGAAAAGGCTCGCGCCCCAGCTCCTGGTAAAGTCCCCGCGCAATACGCCGCATCTTGTAAATCAGCTCCACCACATGTACGGGTATATGAATGATGCGGGTATGTTCAGCAACTGCGCGGCTAATGGCCTGGCGAATCCACCAGGTTGCATACGTGCTAAAGCGGAAGCCACGCGTAGGATCGAACTTTTGAGCGGCCCGAATCAAGCCCAGATTGCCCTCTTGAATCAGGTCGAGCAATGAAACCCCCTGGTTATTGTAGTGTTTGGCGATGCTGACAACGAGGCGCAGGTTTGCCTCTACTAAACGTTGTTGCGCCTCCATATCGCCACTAGCCACGCGTTGCGCGATCTGTAGCTCTTGCTCAGCTGTAAGCAACGGATAACGCCCTATCTCTGCCAGATATTGCCGGATGGCATTTTCTACCTCGTGGTCCTCGTCGTCCGTTTCCTCTTCACTCTGGTCCTCATCGTCATCATAGTGGAAAACAGGCTGTGTAGAGCTTTTTTTTCTCTGCTTTGCTAACCGACCTGAACGCTCAGGTTCATCGCTAAAGCAACTGTCATGCTCATCAAAGTACAAGGCTCCTTCCCGGTGGCGTGCCTGTGGGCCTGTTTTTCTTCCCTTGCTATGGGCAGTATCTTTGTCATAGACTGCCTCAACGTGCCGTAACGGCTGATCTTGTTGTGCTTCACCAGCTTCGAGAGATGCTTGCTGCCATGACGTGTGCGGTCGTGTTGGCCCCATCTCCCTCTGTTGCATACTGGCTACCATATACCTACTCCTTCACCTCAAATCCCATTCCACAATTGGTAACCGGAGACCGATGATGCTGAAATATTCCAGCAACACTCTGCCCGAAAATTTTTCGGACATTTCCCCCCTGTTTTAATTCTTTGCAAGTTATGTGCCAATAATCTATCGTAGAGATGTTCAGGGCTAAAAAATCCCTTTTTGAGGGGAAAATCTGTTTCTTACTTGCTAAAAACGCAGCACTTTCCTCCCAAAAAACATCTGCTACTTGTAAATTTTTTACACGTACTATGGATATTTCCGCAGTTCCTGAGAAAGTCCTTAGAAAATGGACTTTGCTGCAAACAGCTACCCATATGTATGACAAGTTATAAGGATATTTAATGCACATATGGTACTGATTCGCAAGATTATGCCATTCGGCTCATGTTTCTGGTACTTTTGCATCTTGTGAGATGCGTAGCGTGACGCAGATAATACGAACGGCTCTCTGGTTTCACAACAGCATCGTGTATTGTCAAGCAGCCGAGTAGAGGGAAAATGTTTATGATAAGATGGCGTAGTAAAATGTGTATAGTCACGTTAGTAATGTTGATCACCGCAAGTATTATGACTGTAGGGATGGTGTATGGAACGCGGCCTGGTTTGGCCGCGTCCTCAAGTGTGACGGTAAGAGATTTTTCCATTCCGGTCGGTACTGATCCCTGGGGTACTGCTTTTGATCGCAGTGGTCGTGTCTGGGTTGCCATTCCCGGCTGCGATCCCTCTCCTGTGTGTAACAACAACACTCCTGCTGGCAATATTGCCGTCTACAGCCCCAAACTCAAGGCATGGGTGAGCAATTACCAGCTCCCGGCCACTTTTGCTCAGCCACTTTTTTTGGCCTTTGATCGTCTGGGGAGAGTCTGGTTCCCGATGCCGATGAGTGACTCTCTCGGTATGTTCGATCCTGCTACAGGCATGTTTCAGCAGTGGGCTGTTCCGACCCCTGGCGCTGGTCCCTGGGGAGTAGCCATCGACTCAAAGGGTGTCGTCTGGTTTACTGAGCACTATAGCAATAAAATTGGCGCTTTCAACCCTCGAACCCAGACCTTCACTGAAATTGCGACCCCGGCATCCAATAGTTTGCCATATGGAATCGCTGTTGATCGCTCCGATAACGTCTGGTTCACCGAAAATGATTCCGCTGTCGCTCTGATTGGTGAATATACTGTGCAGAAGCATTTGCTGGAATATAAAATTCGTAATACCTCTTCTAGCAGCATCACTCCTCACTTAATAACGATAGATAATCGTGGGAATGTCTGGTGGTCGGAGGGATGGGTAGGCATGGTCGGTAAATTACATCTATCCCTGGCTGTACCAGGAACAAATCAGGGCGTAACAGAATATACATATCGGCGTGTCTGTGCGAACTGCGGTACTCATACCTCTGGTATTAGCGTGGATCGTAGTGGGAATGTCTGGTTTGATGATTCGTTACAGAGCACCTTCGGCGTTTTTCCGGTCAATGGGAATGGGGTAGCTTTCGTCTGTAACTCGCCGACGCCCCAGAGCCATCCCCATGATGGATTGAAGGTTGACGCCCAGAACACTGTCTGGTTTGACGAGGAGTTTGCGAATAAGATTGCGCATGCTGTTCCGGTCGGCCTACGCCGCCTTCTTCCGCAAAAATAACGCCTTACAGCGAAGATCAGGGGAAGCGGAGCTTTGATGGTGAGGGCAATCAACAGGAGGATTGCCCTCACTCAGCTTTTGCGCAATTGAAGCCTTCGCAGTGTCTGAGCGTTAATGGCTACAATGATTGTGCTAAGCGACATCAGCAACGCGCCGATAGCGGGAGGCAGCACAAAATTCAATGGAGCCAGCACCCCGGCGGCTAGCGGCAGGGCAATCACGTTATAACCAACCGCCCAGGCCAGGTTTTGTTCCATCTTGCGGTAGCTGGCCTGACTTAACGTAATGATCCGCGCAATATCGCGGGGATCATTTTTTACCAGCACGATGCCGGAAGAGGCGCGGGCCACATCCGTTCCGGCTCCAATAGCGACGCCAATATTGGCCTGAGCCAGAGCTGGAGCATCGTTAACGCCATCGCCGACCATCGCTACTATGCTGCCGTCCTGCTGCAACTGCTTAATTTTTTCGCTTTTGTGCTCCGGCAGCACTTGAGCGAAATATTCGTCGATGCCCAGCTCGGTAGCAACCCAGCGTGCTACATCCTGCGAGTCTCCAGTGAGCATGGCCACACGAATACTTTGCTCCTTAAGCGCGGCTACAGCCTCTCGGCTTTCGGGGCGGATCATATCTGATAGGGCAAAGGCGGCCAGAATTTTGTTTGCCTCAACAAGATAGATCACGCTTTGTCCCTGCTCGCCCCATTGTTTGATCCGTTCGCTCAATGCTGTCGGTATCTCGATCTGCTCTTGCTCTAACAGGCGAGGGCCGCCAACCTGGAGCGTACGTCCATCGATGCGAGCTTGCACGCCTCGCCCCGGCAGCGCCTGAAAATCACTGGCAGAGGGCAGGGAGATGTTACGCTCCTGGGCAGATGCCATCAGCGCCCGCGCAATAATGTGCTCGCTATCCGCTTCAACTGCCGTCGCCAGTGCCAGCGCCTGTTGAGCCGCCACATCTCCCACCACTACCATATCTACCAGCCCTTGCTCGCCTCTGGTAAGCGTACCGGTCTTATCAAAAACCACCACATCCAGCTTACGCGCCTGTTCAAGCTCCACGCGGTCGCGCACCAGAATCCCATTCCGTGCTGAGAGCGAGGTCGAGATCGCAATCACCAGCGGGATCGCCAGTCCAAGCGCGTGAGGACAGGCCACCACGAGCGTCGAGACCACACGTTCCAGCGTATAGTCATTGAAGCCTTGCAGCAGCGTCCAGACGATCAGTGCCAGCAAAGCCGTGCCAATCGCCACGATGGTAAGCCAGAAGGCTGCTCGATCTGCCAGAGCTTGAGCGCGGCTTTTGCTGGATTGCGCTTCTTCGACCAGCCGCATAATTCCCGCCAGCATCGTTGCTTCGCCAGTGTGGGTAATAGCGATGCGCAATGAACCGTTGCCATTGACCGTACCCGCAATCACGACATCGTCTGGATGCTTGGAAATGGGCCGCGATTCGCCGGTAATCATGCTCTCATTCACCTGGCTCTCGCCCTCTGCGATTTTGCCGTCAGCAGGCACCTGCGCCCCTGGTCGCACCAACACCAGATCGCCTACCTTGAGATCGCTTACCGGGACGCGCTCTATATTGCCGTCAACGATGCGCTCTGCTGTATCGGGGAGCAGCTTTGCCAGTTCCTGAAGCGCGTTCTGAGCGTTGCCAACCGCCCGCAGCTCTAGCCAGTGCCCCAGCAGCATAATCGTCACCAGGGTTGCCAGTTCCCAATAGAAAGGCATGCCGTTAATCAGGCCAAAAGTGATCGCGAGGCTATAGAAATACGCGGTTGAGATTGCTAATGCTACCAACGTCATCATCCCCGGCTTGCCGACGCGTAGCTCTGAAACCGCGCCACTCAGGAAAACCCAGCCACAATACCAATAAATGATGCTACTCAAAACAGGGATGAGCCATGCTGAACCTGGAAAGGCCGGGGCATGATAGTGCAGCAACGTTTGAATAAGGTCGGTATAGAGCAACACGGGAATAGTCAGTACGAGCGCAATCCAGAACGGACGCTCAAACATCGCCTCACTATGAGCGGCGTGCCCACCATGCCCCATATGCTCCTTGTGGGTCATGGTTGTACCGCTCTGCGCCGCGTGTTGAGCTTCCTTTGCATGCTCCCCATGTTGCTGATGATGGGTATGGGTCTCTGTATCTGCTGACTGCGAATGCTGCGAATGCTCTGTCATGACAAGCCGTTCCTTATGAGAAGTAAGCTCCTGCTTGCATACTCTTCAAAAACTACTTATTCAATAATATGAACATAATAGATTTTGGGTGTGTATTTGTCAAACATCGTTAAATTAAAAATGATGCTATCTGTACAATAGATGAAAATGTGAGGATGAGACAAGTCCTACCAGGGCAAGCGCAAGGCCCCCACCCAATCCCCACGCCGCCCCTTGCCCCTACCAGCATCCGTCCGTCTATTGTCGAGTTCGTTCAATGATGATTTTCTTTTTTGGGAATGCGAGATCGTGGGTGAACCGGTAGGGGCAAGGGGCGGTGATGGGGGTGGCTGGGGCCTTGCGCTTGCCCTGCTCGCTCTTAGCAATTTCTCTCAGACTTGTTTTTCTCAGCAGTATTGGGTATACTAACAAGCAGACAGTGTTTATATTCCTCGGTAGGGAACATTTCTCGGTTCTCCCTCTATCCTTCCTCGCTGATACTGCTATGAAATATGATCCATCAAGCATCTCGCGCTTTGCCGCCTCCATTTTGGGCAAGCCGCTTTATCCTTATCAAAACGAGGTTGCCCAGGCCGTTCTTGCCTCGATTTGTCAGAGGCAGGGTCGCATTTTCACGGTGATGATGGCGCGCCAGTCGGGCAAAAACCAGCTTTCAGCCGTACTCGAAGCCTATCTGCTGGCCTGTATGCCAGAGGGCACGATTGTGAAGGCTGCGCCAACCTTCACCCCGCAGATTATGCATAGCCGCCTGCGTCTGCTTTCTATGCTCGACATGCCTGCCATGCGGGATCGTGTGTGGCAAAGCCAGGGCCATATCGTCGGGCTGGCTCCTCAAGCCGATCCCGTTGCCTTGCGCACACACGCCGGGCCACGCGTTATGTTCTTTTCGGCAGCCCCTGAAAGCAATGTCGTGGGAGCAACGGCAAGCCTCTTGCTCGAAATTGATGAGGCCCAGGACGTAGCGAGTGAAAAATTTAACCGCGATTTCCGTCCAATGGCTGCCACCTGTAATGCAACAACAATCCTTTACGGGACGGCCTGGAGCGACACGACCTTGCTGGCACTGCAACGAGCTGCCAATCTTGAACACGAGCAGTATACGGGCGAACGCTTGCATTTCGAATACGATTGGCGCGTGCTGGCTGCCATCAATCCAGCCTACCGCAAGTTTGTGGAACAAGAAATCGCCCGGCTGGGAGAAGATCATATTGCTATCCAGACTCAGTACTTTCTACGTCCTATCAGTGGGGTCGGCTACTTTTTTAACCCGTTACAGTTAACGCTGTTGCAAGGGATGCATACCTGGGAGGATCAGCCATGTGGTGATGCGTGGTATATTGCAGGTATGGATGTCGCGGGGGAAGAGCGGCCAGCCCCTGGCGATGCAACTGTTTTCCAACTAAATACAGCGCGTCCCCGTTCCAGGCGTGATAGCACGGTTATCACCATTGGGCGCGTCTGCTACAACGAGCTGGGTTTGCCCGCTATTAAGGTTGTGCATCATGCATGGTGGACGGGCGTCTCTTACCTGGAGCAATATGCGGCTACTGTGGCGCTGGTGGAGCACTGGGGAATTCGCTCGCTCGTGATAGATGGGACTGGTCTAGGCGCGGGCCTTGCCTCTCTGCTGCTCAATCGGCTGGGACAAGAGCGTATCAACTCATTCACTTTTACGCGTCCTGCTAAATCGCGCCTGGCCTACCAGTTGCTATCTTTGTTGAATAGCGGGCGGCTAAGCCTGTATCGCATGGCGGATGCTCCTGGCGGCATCTATGAGGAATGCTGGCAGCAGATCAAGCACACTCGTTACCGTTTGCCTGCTCCTGATACGCTTGATATCTATGTTGATCCCACGGAAGGGCATGATGACTTCTTAATCAGCCTGGCCTTGCTGACAGAAGCGGTAAAAGCGTTGAACATACCGGCAGTTTCAACCTTGATTCGCCCGGCAAAATTATATACCGACGAGGGACAATTTTAAACAGGAACGAATTATCTATAATTTCGCATAAAATGGTCTCGACTCGTTTCTGCCAACGTGGTACAATGCCTTGCATTGTGTTGGCATTTGCCCACGCGAACTAACACATATGCCTGGAAGGGAAAAGCTTATGCCACGAAAAAAGAGACCTCCACAGGATAGCATTGACAGTATCCTGCTCGCTATCAGCCGTCGTGAGGATATTGACCCGGATACCATGTCGCATTATTTTAGTCGTCTGGATGAAGAGTGGGCTGCCGGGGCGCGGGAAAAGGTCTTGCATCTGTTGCGCAGCAGTGACGCGATGGCTCACGCGGCTGCCGTGCTCATCCTCTCCGAGTTGGCGACCGATTTTGATCTGGAAGAGCTAGAAGATTTTGTGACAGATCCCACCGTGAGCGATATGGCTAAGCTTTCTCTTGCTCCCATTCTGAAGGAATTAGGCTCAGAGCTAGCTGACGAGGGCATTGTCGAATATCTTAATGACCCCGCCACCGCGATCCAGCAAATGCAGACTCGCTTGCTGGAACTGGTAGGACAGAGCGAGATGGGGGCCGAGTCGATCCTGGAA
>DASTZT010000408.1:0-2466 GCA_035764225.1 Ktedonobacteraceae bacterium | reverse complement strand
AGAGGCTACGCGCCCAGGTTATAGTGCGTGGCACAATTTCGTCAGCGAGCTCAGTTTGAGCAACCAGGGTTGGGTGCAGATTGTGAATTTTCTCATCTCTGGAGGACTCGTGCTCTGCTTCGCTCTAGGGCTTCGGCAAGTGCTACGGTCTGGCAAAGGGGCTGTCTGGGGACCGTTGCTGTTAGGAGTCTTCGGTCTTGGGCTTATTATTGCGGGTATCTTTGTGACCGATCCGGGCCTGGGCTACCCATCGGGCCTATATGGCAAAGCCCCCCAAACGCTTCATGGAACTATCCACGGTGTCGCTGGCCTCGTCGTCTTCTTTTCTGTAGCAATTGCCTGTTTTGTGATGGCGCGGCGTTTCGCGGGCGATCCCGCCTGGAAAGGCTGGACACTCTTCTCCATCATCGCAGGTATCCTGGTGCTAGTGTTCTTCATTGCCTCCACCACCGTGTCGGCCCTGGACGAGCATGGTATTTTTCCAAACTCGCCAACTGGCCTCTTCCAGCGTATTGCAATCGTCGTCGGCTGGTGCTGGATCTCGATGCTGGCCCTGCGGCTCCTGAGCCAGATGCGTTCGTCAGCCTCCTGGGTAGATTCCGCAAGGGAAGCAGATGTTGTGGAATACGTTGATCAGGCACAAAGAGTAAAGTGATCGCTCGCATAACGTAACTTACTCGCACAGATATATTGAGAGAGCAGGCAAGCGCCTGCTCTCTTAGCTTACCAGATCTTCGGTGAACCAGATATAACCTTGGGGATCGACGTAGATGCCAACTCCCACTCTATGAAGAGTAGTGCTGAGTAGATGAATACGGTGCCAGCCGGTGGGCGGTTCATTCACCATGCTTTCCTGGATATTGTGCATGCCGTCGTATGGCGTTGGAAATGGGCCTGCGTAGCCAATGCATTCGCCGCAGTCGCTATAACCAGCAAAGCCCTCGTCTGCGATTCGTTGGCATTGGGTGCGACCGTCAGGGCAGGTATGGCTGAAGCCACAGTGGTACATATTCCAACTGTGCAGGCGTGCGCCACCTGCCAGCGTAGCGTTCCAGGTGTAGGCGGGAAGCCCCCGCGCCGCTCTATCGCTATTAATAATGCCGAAGAGTTGTTGAGTGAGTTGCGTCTCCTCTGCCGTCATCGGTGGTGGTGGTCCGTAAGGTGCCGCTCCGACCCCGGTTCTAGGGATATTTGTGGGCACTTGCGCTGGCGGTTTTGGCGTTGGCGTTGGAGTCATCTCCTGTTTAGGAAATACCATCATTGGTCCTGCTGTGTTCGTTTGCTGGGCGGAGTGGATCTTATCGCTGAGCCTGGATGAAGTATCAGGTGAAGAAGATGAGTGAGTCTCTGGTTGCGCTCCACAGGCGCTCAATAGTGTCACACATAACAACAAGATCAAACACCAGAATTTTCTGCCCACGATTGCGTTACCCCTCTTCTTTTGATAAACCAGTGTATAAGGCCCAATCGGTCCTCGTAAGAGGGTAACACACTTCCTGTGCAAACATGCACATATCTAGATGTATCTAGTACTTTTTGGGAATACTAAAGACGGTAAAATCCTCTCATTGAGAAAGCGTTGCTATTTCCTTGTAAAATCGAAGCTCAAAAGCGACATGTCAGAACAATCGCGCTCATGTCATCGGGTTTGGCCCGGATGGTCTCGCTGCGGTCCTGGTGTGAGCGTAGGATGGAATACTCTACAAGGGTGCGGGCAGCGGTGGAGCGGGGAGTGTTTCTCAGAATGTCTTCGATTTCTGCGTCTATCAGATTGTCGTGAATGCCATCCGTACAGAGCAAAATGCGATCACCTGGGTGGATGGTCGTCTGATCGATGTGGATCGTCGGAGGGAGAGGGCCGCCTAATGCCTGAGTGATGCCTCCTCGTAGCTTGAAGTAGCTCAGTTCAGTATCTGATAGTTGGCTGGCTTGCACAGCCTGATCGATGCGTAGGGCTTCAGTTTCGTTGATGATCTTATTCTCTACCAGCTTGGCGAGGAGACCATCATCGTTCGTCAGACGTTGGAGCTGCTTTTCTCCCTGTAAAAGGTAGACACGGCTGTCTCCAACATGAGCATAGACCATCGTATAATTGCTCGTGCCGGGTTGCTTACAGAAAGCGGCCAGGGCTACGGTTGTCGCCAGATCGTCGGTCCCGGCTCGTTTTGCTCCAACGGTACGTACCCGATCATCGGCTTCTAAAAGCAAATTTTGGAGCACAGTGCAAAGATTGGTGTTGTCACAATATTCAAGGATAGAAGGTATTCTGCGGTTCTTTTGCTGCTGTTTGAGGAGGTGTTCCCATCCCTGATACGTAGCAAAGGTTGCTGTGCGCGAGGCAATCTCGCCTGCGGCACTCCCTCCGACGCCATCGAAAACTGCCGCGATCCCACTTAACTCATCAAAGAGGATGCTATCTTCGTTGCGCGTGGGATGCCGTTCGTTAGCGACACTACAAGATGCAAT
>DASTZT010000407.1:0-3709 GCA_035764225.1 Ktedonobacteraceae bacterium | reverse complement strand
GGACCCTATGCCGACTGGGTCCAGCGTAGCGTCCTGGCGCTTAAAATGATGACCTATGCTCCCACAGGGGCGATTGTCGCGGCTCCGACGACATCGCTGCCTGAGAATCCAGGGGGGGTACGCAACTGGGATTACCGCTTCACCTGGCTGCGTGATGCGACCTTTACGCTCTATGCACTGAATATGCTTGGCTTTACAGAAGAGGCCCATGCTTTTACCCACTGGTTGCAGCTGCTATCGTATTCCAGCGGTGAAGATCTGCAAATTGTGTATGGTATTCGAGGCGAACGCGATCTCAATGAACGCGAACTCGGCAACCTTGCCGGTTACTGCGATTCTCGGCCAGTGCTCATTGGCAACGGAGCTGCGCACCAGAAGCAGCTCGATGTTTTCGGCGAGGTGCTGGATTGTATCCATATCTACCGCCGTCAGGGTGGCTTTGAACTCTATTATGAGAAACTGGAAGGCCCGTTGTGGGAGATGATGCGGATGCTGGTAGAGCATGTGTGTACACATTGGCACGAGACCGATAATGGCATCTGGGAGGTTCGTGGTGGCATGCGCCACTTTGTCTATTCTAAAGTCATGTGTTGGGTTGCACTGGATCGAGGCATTAAAGCTGCGGAGCAGTTAAACTTAGAGGCAGACCTTGCCCGCTGGTGCCTGGTGCGCGACCAGATCCGCGCCGATATCTTGCTACATGGCTATAATGCGGATATTGGCGCTTTCACGCAGTCGTATGATGATACCGCATTGGACGCTTCAACGCTGTTGCTGCCCCTGGTTGGTTTTATCGCGCCGGATGACCCCAGAATGCGATCAACCGTTGATCGCATCAGCGAGCAGTTGACGGACGAGTATGGCTTTCTCTATCGTTATCACTCCGATGATGGGTTAGCTGGTTCAGAAGGATCTTTTATTATCTGTTCCTTCTGGCTGGTTGATAATCTGGCGATGCAGGGCCGCGTTGCTGAGGCGCGTTCGCTGTTTGAGCGTTTGCTTAAGTGTGCCGGTCCTCTAGGTCTGTTTTCTGAGGAATTCGACTCGCGCACCAAAACGGCGCTGGGTAATTATCCCCAGGCTTTCACCCATATTGCGTTGATTAATAGCTCTCTCAACCTGCAAAAAGCTGAGAGGCGGCTTGCGCGCCGTGAATATCAGACGCAACCTGTGATTGCAGCGATTCAATCCACGCGTTGAAGCGGGCGCAGCAAGAACAGGCCGTAGCAGGCGAGGATCAAGCCAGGAATGATGAGGACAAGGGCCGTCGCGAGTGGCGAAAGCGTCGCTAGCGTCGTGCCGATTGTCCTCGCATTGCTGGCGTTAAAAAGCGTAATATCCGCTGGCAGATCATAAAGCGCGTGAAAGAGGATCAACGGCCAGATTGTGCCAGTGCGCAAGCGACAGGCCGCGAAGCCAAAGCCCAGCAGACACGCGCCAACGACCTGTGCAAGCACAACAATGGGTGGTGCGTGGGTGAGCAGGTTATTCAAATGAGCCAGGCCGAAGAAGACGCTCGAAATCCCCGCAGCCGCCAGCGCGCCAGAGGGTGAGAGGGATTGCAAGATCACGCCCCGAAAACGCGCTTCCTCGTCTAAACCTGTGAGCAACGCCGCGATGATGGCAAAGATCAGCACGCCTGCGCCTGAGACGGGAGTGACAAACGCCGATGCAAGGTAGAAGAGTGCAAGCAGCGCGGGTACCCACAACAGATGCAGCTTCCGCCACCCTGATGGGCCATTGAACCCCGCAGCTCGCAGCCAGCCCAGCCAGCGAAGCGTCCCCAGAGCGAGCAGCGATTGAACCACCACATCAACGATACCTGCGTTGCCGATGGCTATCCCGCTCTGCCCCGCAAAAATGATGCCTATATCCAGACAGGAACTGACGGCGAAAAATGCCAGCGCGAAGAAAAATGGAGAATGGGTAGCCCATGTTTTCCAGCTCTTTACTGTATGCTCCATCGCGTTTTGGACCCTGCTAAACGTTATTTTACAAAGAATCATAGCATGCCGGGTCAATAGCTGCGTTATGACAATGGCGATGATTAAGATGCGAAGAAATTGCGAAGAGCGAAATCTCATCTGCGAAGGAGGCGCGAAGGGTATGTAAAGATTGCTGGGCTATGCTATCACCGTCAGAAGGATGAAGTTACCTGACAGCAATAGTACCGAGATCATTCATACACAACCATAAACGAAGGAGACAAAAAGATGACGACGCAGCATTCAACCCAGGTACGAAACATCGTTTCTCAGTGGTTTTCAAATATCCTGCTTTCCACGACCGTCCGTTATGGCATGTTGAGCCTGGTGATCCTGGCAGTATTGGCCGGACTTTCTGTCGTTAGCATGCTGGCCCTGCATGTACCAGCTCTGCATGCACTGACCTCTTCGCTGCAGCTGTTCAATAAAGTTCCTTTTGGAGAGCCCTGGCCACAGCCTTAATCCTCTCATCTAGTATCATCGCTCTGCTAAAGAGGGTGATACAGTGCAACAAGCGTGATAGCGGTGGGATAAGAGACAGCAGTCTGAGAACGGAAATAATGATGAGTTGGAAAACGATCAATGCCATCCTGGGACTGGCGACTGTGGATGACATATTCTGCCAGGAGTTATTGCAGAATCCCGTGGAAGCAATTAAGCAACGACAGTTTACCTTGACGAAAGATGAAGAAGAGAAACTAAGCCGTATTGCCGCCAGTAATCTTGCTGAGTTTAGCCAACAGGTGCTGATCCTGTTTGGGCGCAAGGAGTAGCCAACTATGCGTGAGCCATCAAGACAAGAGACGATAGTCAATGCTACCGCGCATCTTCGCCAGTCAAACGCTCTCTATAGGGTCCACTTCTTTGGGCCATTCCGTGTCACAAGAGATAATCAACCAGTAGGAGAGCCAGTGTGGCGGAGAAATAAAGCCAAGTCCCTGTTGAAATGGTTCTTATTGAATGTCAACGGAAGGTATTCTTCCGACCAGCTCATCAAAAGTTTCTGGCCGAACGCGACCGGAGCATCAGCCGAACGCAACCTCTACGTGGCGATCCATTATCTGCGGCACCTCCTTGAACCGGAGTTGCCGCCCCGCCACGAATCCAGTTATATTCGTCGGAACAAAGACAATTTTTATTGGTTCAAGGTGGATGAAAACTGGTGGGCCGATATCTTTGATGTTCACTATCATTATAAGGAAGCCAAAGAAGCAGAACAACGGGGCGAACAAGCCGCAGCGATTACACACTATCGCCGGATTGTCGAATATTGCCGCCTGGGCTTTCTGCACGAAGATTCCTATGAAGATATCTTTGCTCCCTATCGCCGTTACTATGAGTGCATCTATACTGAGGTGCTCGACCGTTTGATGGAGCTTTACTCTCAAGCAAATATGATTGATGATGTGCTTACCTATGCGCATTATGCGCTGCTGATCGATCCTTATAATGAGTCCGCCATCAAGGCTATTGCCCATGCCTACTTTCGCCAGGGCAATACGGCTAGCGCCGTCCGCGAGTTAGACCACTTCCAGACGTTTCTGAGGGAAGACCTGGGTATAGAGCCTGGCGAGGATATTCTCTCCCTGAGAAGGAAGATTGCTGAGTTGGAATAACCACCTATTTGATGGTGCAAGGAGGGAGCTGCTCCGTAAGGCAGCTCCCTCCTTTGTGCTCTCTGAGGGCATCCGGTTTCCGTGTACTCCACATGCTTCAGATATGAG
>DASTZT010000406.1:0-6950 GCA_035764225.1 Ktedonobacteraceae bacterium | reverse complement strand
CGATCATAGGGGGAAGTAATCACTACCTGGTCAAGATCGGATAGGCAGCGCCGCTCGTAATGGCGCATTTTCTGAAGCTCGGTGTAGACAAAAACTTTGTGCAACGGATTGCCGCTGGAGCGCCACTGCTGCTCAAGATAGGAAGAGATACAATCAACGGAGTCATAGAGCACAGGTATCCGTGCTTGTGCCAGCACCGCTTGTAGCGTGGGCATCACTTTAATCAGCTCACCGTGAACAACCTCAATCTTGCGCTTACGAATAACCCACAGCACACGCTCAATAAATGCCTGTGAGCGGTAGTAGGCTACACGCAACGGCATGAACAAAGGAAGAGCACGGAGACAGTTTGCATATGCTTGCCACCTGGGTAAACGCACAAGCTCGACAGAGCTGCAATAGTCCACTACCTTTCCCGCTAACTCTTCCTCATACTGATCGCAGACCAGCGAAACCAGTGATATTTCATGTGAGGCTGCTAACGATTGAATGAAGTGAAAGGGTCGAACACGAATACGAGAAGGCACATAGGGAGTTACAAATAATACACGCATAGCCAGTCCTTTCAACAATGAGGCGTCCTGCCATGAGTGTCGCGCTTTTCGCCGCCCTGCTTTTCACGTTTAACATTTATGATAGCATAGGAAGGAAGAGCTTCAAGTGAATTATCTATTGAGAATATATCGATTTATCTATGGATGGGTTGCTAATATTTGACAGATATTACTATTTTATATATATCGCTATGTATGGCGAATCCATGAGGTATCATAATAAAAGGCCTATATTGAAGATGTAGTAATTCTATTAAATTAAAAATAATCTTAACCAGAAAAGTTCTGTTCTCAATATTATCTTAACTCGCTTGCTACCTTTGGCTAGACTTCTACCAGTTACACTGCGCTTGTAACAAATGTAGTTACCGGTTGGCCAGTATTGAAAGACAGGTTTATGGAACGAACAGTTGAGATGCAAACGGACCCGGAACAGCAACCGGTTCCGCTAACGTTCGAGAAACCCAGTACTGAAATAGTGCATGAGCCATCATTCCTTTACTATGTCATTAAGCAACTGCTTGACATCGTATTAGCGATCATTGGCATAGTCGCGCTTATACCAGTATTTCTGCTCGTCATGCTCTGCATTAAACTTGATGACGGTGGGGACATTTTTCACTTGCGGGAAATCGTTGGGAAGAACGGGCGTCATTTCTATGCCTTTAAGTTCCGCACCATGATTCCCGATGCAGATGAATATCTGCTACTGCACCCGGAGCTTATGGAGAAATACCAGCAGAATATGAAGCTCAGCGGCGATCCGCGCATCACTCGGTTGGGGAAGTTTCTCCGTAAAACCAGTATTGACGAGCTGCCACAGTTGTTCAATGTCCTGGTGGGGCAAATGTCTCTGGTAGGGCCGCGTATCATTCACCCAAGCGAGCTTCCTCGCTATGGAGAATGGGCCAGGAAGCGAATTTCGGTAAAACCTGGAATTACTGGTTTATGGCAAATCAGCGGGCGACAGCACATCTCGTATAGTGAGCGTGTCCTGCTTGATATGCAATATATCGACCACCGTTCGCTGTTCATTGATCTCACTATCCTGGTAAAGACGCTGAAAGTGTTCATCGTACATACCGGAGCATAGTGAATAGTCGAAGGAGAAAATACTGTGAATACTTACACTCAGTCAAACGCTTATGAAACGCCTCGTCTGGAAGTCAAGCAGCTTCGTGACCTCCCTTCAGCTCTGGCAACATCTGGGCGAAATTGTCACGGCAGCCACGGCAGCGTTTCTAACAACAACAACAACAATAACAACAACCACAATAATAACAACCATATGTAATAGCGTTACTGTTGTTTTGTGAAGGAAGGGAGGATTGGCACATCAATCCTCCCTTCTGGCCTATTTCAGTGTTTGACAGAGGAGTTGCGATGTCTCTATCATCAAACGGGGCCGCGTCGTCATCTATCGTCGCAAGCCTCTATATCCAGGCGTTGCGGCATGGTCAGGCGCTCTGGTTTGCTGTTGCCAGTGGTAGTATGAGGCCGCTACTGGCTATCGGCGACGAAATTTATATTGAGCCTGCCTGCGCATACCAACTGCGCATTGGCGACATCGCCGCTTTTGAGACTCCTCAGGGGCTTGTTGTCCATCGCATTGTGCAACGACGACGGTGTAAAACCACTATTCGACTTTTACAAATGGCCGATATTGATTTGTATCCAACCTGGATCGCGGAACCTGATGTGATCGGGCGCGTGGTTGCTATCCGCCGAGACGCCACCTCTGTCGATTTACGGCACCCATTCACCAGGCTATTCGGCACTGCAATTGCATATCTACGCTACTGGCTCTCCAGATGCCAACGTTACGATCATCCTGGTCCAGTGCTGCATCTCTGTTCGCGCGTGCTTGCACATCTGCAATCCAGATGTATTCGATGGTTCTGTCTATCACATCTTATCGCCGATGAGATGCTCATCAAAGATGAAACTTTTGAGCAGGAGAAACACTATGTTACAGCGGAATAAATCAGTCTTGTGGCGAGAGCTAGCAGGAGAAGCGGTGCTGCTCGATCCGGTAGCGGGCTGCTCTTACAATCTCAACAGGACTGGCACCCTGATATGGAAGTTGTTAGATGGACAACATAGTATGCAGGATATTGTGGCCACGCTTAGCGACGCCCATCAAACCGAATACGAACGGGTCGCGAAAGATGTTGCCCATATGCTCGAAGAGATGCGCCAGAACAATCTCTTAAGTGACACTCCATCCACCTTTCAATAAGCTCAGGATTATCAGATGTTACATCGTACATTTTATGCCAATCTTGCCCATCGACCTGAATACCTACTGCAAAAACAATATTTTTTCCATGATATATCCATTCGCTGCCAGGTCAACCATCCAGCCTTGCTGCGTATCTCAGATGCGCTACTCAGCAGCTATCCTGGTTGTGATCGACCACGAGGAGAGGCGCGCTACGACATTTTTTGCTCTGATAAGCAGGCACCATTTGCTGTAGCTTTACCGCCCTCTCGTATCCGCATGGGTAAGACCCAATTGCTGACTGGCACCCAACTGAAGTATTACCACAGTGCTGAGGACAGCACCGAATACCAGCGTTATGCGGCGCTGCCTGGTGTCAATGCAGAGGCCCTTAGCGTTATCGATGTTGCGCAACACTACGCGCTCACTCAGCTTGAAAAACTAGAATATTACGAGCCAGCATTTCTCTATCGGTATGTCCTGCTGCTGGCACTGGGAAGGCTAATGCATCCCTACGGATTTGAGCCAT
This sequence comes from Ktedonobacteraceae bacterium, assembly GCA_035764225.1. Lineage (GTDB taxonomy): Bacteria > Chloroflexota > Ktedonobacteria > Ktedonobacterales > Ktedonobacteraceae > DASRHT01. The sequence continues at coordinate 3,646 of DASTZT010000406.1, read as the reverse complement.
GCCATGCCGCCGCTATTCATTCCCCCTGGGATCAGCAACAAGGGGCGCTGATCCTCGGCTCGTCCGGCAGTGGCAAAACGACGCTCAGCCTCGGCTGTGCCATTGCTGGATGTGGATTATTGGGCGATGACCTGGTGATGTTGCGCTACGAGCCAGCGCAAGCAACGGTCAGAGCCTATAGCATCATGCCTGAGATCTCGGTCCGCTCGGCTTCGCTCGCTTTGTGGGAGGAACTCTCATTTTTGCAAACGTATCCTGTCGATGCGCGCGACAAACGGTACTGTCCCATCGAGCAAATCCGCCAGGGCGCGGCCAGTACGGAGGTGCCCATTCGCGTGCTGATCTTTCCCCAACTGATTACCGGGACGCGTAGCACCCTGCAAGCACTGAGCAAGGCCCAGACGCTGCAAGCACTGATCGAAGAATGCATCAGCAAAGAGAACATCTACCCAGAAGAGGAGATGCAGCTTTTTTCCCTTCTCAGTGTCCTGACAGAGCAGGCTCCAGGCTATAGGCTCAATATTGCTCGTGGTAGTACCGATGGACCGGAACTGGTATGCTCACTTTTTAAGAGGTAACTCGATGGCGAAGACAGCACCAGGCAGGAGTCAGCCCAAAGCACAACTCATCTATAGCTACAGCAGCACCTCTGACGCGCGAAGGTTGGAGAAGCAACTCAGAGCCGAAGAGAAGAAACTGAGCTGGCACGATCTACAGCAGTTCGCTCAGTTTGTCACGCCATTCAAATGGCGCATCGCTCTGGGGTTTGGTCTCACCGTTGTTCTGGGACTGACGGCGTTGCCTCAGCCCTATATCTTCCGCATTTTGCTTGATGAGGTGTTTCAGAAGCACGATCTGCCGCTCTTTTTTCAGTTGCTGGCAATGCTGTTTGGCACCTTCGCTTTAGAGGAAGTGTTACGTTTTCTGACGCGCAACCTCATGGGTTCGCTTAGCCGTTCGGCCAACCTTGCCATCGTGTACCGCTTCTACCGTCATATGCTACGTTTGCCGCTCTCGTTCTATCAGAAGCTCTCCAGCACAGGCCAGGTCTTGAGCCGACTCAACGAAGTTACCACAGTGCAACAGACGGTCATTCAGGTAGTCATTGATGCCGCCGTCAATGGCATTCTCGTAGTAATCTACGCAGCCGTACTCTTTCTCACTGAATGGCACCTGACCTTGATCGTCATCTGTATGGCCCCTTTTTATCTGGGAGCGAACTTCTATGTGAATCGCAGAGTACGCCAGATCAGCCGTCAGGTACTGGAGAGCTATGCGATCATGAACGGCGCGATGTATGAGGGGTTGACAGGCCTAAAAACCGTGAAGGCGCTCGCAGCGGAACATCGTTTCGGGCGCTTTGTCAAGAAGCTCATCATCCAAACCAACAGGCTCTCATTCCAGCGCACCATCCTTCTCTCTAAAACCAACTTTATCATTGGCCTCATTCAGGCTGTAATCACGCTCATCATGCTCAGTGCTGGGGGCTATCTCGTCCTTACCAGCACGATCACGGCTGGACAGCTGGCTGCTTTTATCCTGATCCTACGCGAACTCATTGGTCCGGTCTCGACGCTCAATGGCATCAATCAGCAGATCCAGACAGCTGCCGTCGCCGTTGATCGGCTGTTTGAAATTCTCGATCAGCCGGAAGAGAGCGGCACAGAGCAAGGGGTCGAGCTGACACAGATCCAGGGACAGATCAGCATGAGCAACGTGTCTTTCTCGTATGTGCCAGGAGTCGAGGTCTTACACAATATCGATTTGAACGTCCCCTCAGGGGCGACCATCGCGCTGGTTGGGCGTAGCGGAGCCGGCAAAACCACCATTGCCAATTTGCTGATGCGTTTTTACGTACCTGACCAGGGAACGATCACCATCGATGGCTATGACTTGCGCGACCTCAAAATCGAGTCCCTACGCCACCAGTTCGGCGTCATCTTACAGGACGATGCCCTCTTTAGCGGCACGATTGAGGAGAATCTGACTTTTGGCTTACTGCGCAAAGTCTCCCAGCAGGAACTGGAAGAAGCGGCGCGTAACGCCAATATCCTGGGTTTTATCCGACAGCAACCGCTTGGCTTCAAAACTGTGCTCAGAGAACGCGGGCTGAGCCTCTCCAATGGTCAGCGCCAGCGTCTCGCCATTGCCCGCATGTTTCTGCGTCGCCCCAGGATACTGATTATGGATGAGCCATCCTCCGCGCTCGACAATGAGTCCGAGGCCCTGATTCAGCAGGCGCTCAAGCGTCTCACGATGGGACGTACCACCTTTATCATTGCCCACCGCCTCAGCACCATTCGCGACGCCGACCGCATCGTTATCATCGACAATGGGCAAATCGCCGAACAGGGCACGCATGATGAATTGCTCGCCAACGCTGGCATCTACTGGCAGCTCTACAACAGTTACGGACGGCTGTAACCACGCTCTTTTGACTGCTTTAACAATGCACGTACCTGTACTGCATTGAGCTGGGTATCAGGCGTTAGCCAGAGGCGGTATGCGGGAGCCTGGAGCGCCATCCGATAGAAGAGCGCAAAGATGTCTTCCACCGGACCATTTTGTGCCTCCTGCCGCGAAATATATTCCTGAAGCAGCAGAGAGACGGCCTGCGAGGGAGGAAGCAGCTCGGCTCGAAAATCGCTGGCTCGATCTTCGGCATGGATGAAGAGGAGCAGCGATGCAGGAGCGGAAGCGATTACCTGCGAGCGAAAATGCTGTTGTGCATAGACATAACGTTTAGCCCGCTCGTCTGCCGCCAGCTCGCGCATAAATTCGTGCTGGCCCAGCAAATCAAGAGTGCCGCTGCGTACCCCAATATCTTCAGGGAAAGCATAGATATGAACCTGCCCATCATCGCTCGCCAAAAAGAGCACATCGTCCGCCAGGTACTGCATACCGCTATGCAAACACGAGAGTACCAGCGTCGTTTTGCCACTGGCTGGCGAACCAACCAGCAGAGCTGCCACGCCATCTTGCGCAACCGCTCCGGCATGCACCACTTCATAGCCATTGTAAGAGAACATCGCTCCCAGAGCCATGTAAAAAACGAAGCGCATCAGAAACCAGGGAGTACACTTATACACATCTTCTATATAAATTGTGGCGTAAAGATCTTCTTTGTGCAAAAGCGAATAAATGCGGCTCGTCACCCCTGGATAGGCTTGATATTCACGGAAACGCCACTGCGCCGTCTGCCAACGCGCACGTTTTGGTCCATTCACCCCCGAAATCTCATCCCAGCTGCTCTCCTCCGGTCTGGGAGCTACCGACGAAGGAGGAAACGGCTCGTCGGGACAGGTCTCAAAAAGGTAGCACGTCAGGGCAACAGGTCGATGGACGCGCTGACTGGCCTGCCAGAGGAGATCTTCCGGTATCGCCACCGGAAGTTGTGTCGCCTCCTCATAGCTATATTCAGCTAGTAATTCGGCATAATAGAGATAGGAACGTACATTCTCAGCGATGACAGGATGATTTGTGACCACACGCACAATTCGATGATGGAGCAGATACCATTGTTCATAAAGTGGACCTGCCACGCACTGGAGATATGGTTGCGACCTTTGCCGCTCAGCAATATACATGAACCGAGTACTCCCTGACACAACTTAGCTTTATAGCATTTATTTTCAGTCTAACAGAC
>DASTZT010000405.1:0-4379 GCA_035764225.1 Ktedonobacteraceae bacterium | reverse complement strand
TGGTCCTCACCAGGATCGACCCGAATTGGGCGCACTTCACCTATATGCTCGTTGGCGGGGCTGGTATCATTGCCGCCCATTACGACAACATCGGGCGTTTGTTTAACGGCACGGAGCGTAAGATCGGGCAAAAGGTGGCCGCAGAAGCAAAAACAGCGCCCGAAAACCCGCATCCATAAAGCGAACACGTATTTCCCTCTTGCGACCAGGCGAGAAAGTTTGTATACTCGTGGCACCTCAGAAGCCTTGAAAGCAGGATGCTCTTCCAACGAAGCAGACGCCGGGTCTGGCCGTCAGACCTGCTGGAGCGCTCTCGTCGTCTGGAAAGCAAACTATCAGGCTTGCTGAGGACCAATGGATTCAGGAAAGGAGGCTTGAAAAACGCCGGCGCAAACGTGAGTGAGATTTTGCGCCGAAGATGCGTAGTATTACGTGAAGCCCTCGCTGTAACAGGCTCTTGCTTGCTTCAGTAGGCTTCACAGTTCAGCCATTGTCATGTATTCGAGGAGGGGCTAATGCAACGCAAGGGAACATATCTTTCCCTGGTGGTGGGTTTAGGACTCGTGCTGACGTTTATACTCTCAGCGTGTGGTCCAACACCTGTCACAACTAGCTCAAACACCCCTAAAAAAGGGGGGACCATCACAGATGGTCTTTTTGAGGAGCCTGATTCGCTCCTTTCCAACGGCACCAATGAAACGTTTGCCGTCCTGGTGGATGCCACGATCTGGGCGCCACTGGTCTACGGCGATCCAGAAGGCGTGCTCCACCCAGGGATCCTCAAGGAGATTCCCAGCGTCGCCAACGGTGACATCTCCGCCGACGCCCTGCACTACACCCTGAAACTCCGTGATGGGTTAAAGTGGTCGGATGGGCAGCCGCTCACCGCCGATGATGTCGTCTTCACGATGAACCTTTGGAATAACCCGAACTATGGGGCCAAAACCAATACGGTTGGGTTGTCCTCCATCGACTGGACCACACTGAAGGCGACAGATGCCACTACCGTCACCTTCAGCATGAAGAACGTCTTCGTGCCGCTCATCAACGCGCAGCTTGCGGACCCGGCTCTGGCCCCCATGCCCAAGCATGTCTTTGGCTCGATGGACCCGGCTTCGATCCTCAAGTCCACTGAGAACTTCCAGCCCACTGTGGTCAGTGGTCCCTTTAAGATCTCGGATCGCGTGAAGGGCGATCATATCAATGTCGTCCGCAACCCCAATTACTTCCTGGCGTCAGAGGGCTATCCGTATCTGGATGGAATCAACTTCAAGATCATCATCGACTCCGGCACCATCCTGACCGCCCTGCAAAGCGGCTCGCTGGATACCTCCTGGTTCCTGGATATTACCAAGCAGGACAGCTACAAAGCCCTCAAGGACTACACGTACTATACCGAGAAGCACTCGGCAACCTTTGAAAACATCATCTTCAACCTGCACGACCCCACCCTGGCCGATTTGCAGGTGCGCAAGGCGATCAGCATGTCGCTGGACATGGATACGGTTATCAGTCAAGTGCTGAAGGGAACCGGTCAACGTACCTGCGACGAGGATGTTGGTACCTTTGCTCACGAGGCTGACCTCACCTGCTACAAGCTCGATCCAGCAGGAGCCAAGTCGGTACTACAGGCTGATGGCTATACGATGGGTTCGGATGGCTATTTCCAGAAAAATGGCAAAGACCTGGAACTGACGTGGGGCACGACCGCCAATAACGCCCGCCGCGAGCAAGGTGAACAAATCTTCCAGCAGAACATGAAAGACATCGGCATCAAGATCGACATCAAGAACTATCCTGCTGATGCCTGGTTCGGCACCGTCCTGCCCAGCGGCAATTACCAGATCGGCGAGTTTGCCAACTCGCTCGGCTATGACCCCGACAACGCTTCTACCTGGGCCTGCAACCAAACAGCCGATAAAGGCGGGGCAAACTGGTCCTACTACTGCAACCCGGCAGTCGATGCCGCGTTGAAGACGGAAGAAACCAACCCCGATCAGAACGCGCGTCTGGCTGCGTTCAAGACCTTCCATCAGGCATTGCTGACCGATCTCCCGGTTGTGTACCTGTACGCTTATGGGCAACAGGGCATTGCCAAAAAAGACATCCACAACTACGAACTGTCGGCTCTGGGTCCGTCGGAGACCTGGAACGTCTGGACGTGGTGGAAGGGCTAAACCGTTCTAGCGCTTCCCAGGAGGCATCTTCTCTCTGTTTTCGGTGAAGATGCCCCAGCGCCTCTTTACGCAAGAGGGTTTTCCCGTTGGTTGTGTGGGCAGGGTGTCAGACGCCCTGCCCATATTCATAACCAGCAGCGCCCTGCGAGGAGCATGCTGGTAGTCTCCTCCTGGATATGATATGATGCTGCAAATGCCAAACGAGCCATCTTCTTGAGCACCTGGGCAAGATGCAATCACATTCATCGTTGTAGTTCTCTGTCCATCCTCGGCGTTGAAACGTAGCATTCAGTGAGGTCAAAGGCTCTATGGGAAGGTACATTATCCGACGCCTGCTACAGGCCATCCCACTGCTCATTATGGTTTCTATTGTTGTCTTTACGTTGATTCATCTGATTCCAGGGGGAGCCGAAGCGGTTTTTCTCAACCCAAAACTCACCGGCGCTGCCCGCCAGGCAATACGCCATAACCTTGGGCTGGATCAGCCGGTCTATATCCAGTATCTGCTCTGGATCAAAGGGGCTGTCACCGGCAATTTCGGCCACTCGTTTGTTGACGGCCAGACCGTCATCAGCGACGTTGGCGCGCGAGTTGGGCCCACCGTCGAACTCTTTGGGTCGGCGCTGCTCTTTGCCTTGATTCTGGCGATTCCGCTGGGCGTGACCTCAGCCGTCCGCCAGTACAGCATCGTAGACTACACGATCACCTTCTTCAGCTACTTTGGCATTTCGATGCCGATCTTCTTCTTCGCCATCATCATGCAAGAGATCTTCGCCGCCAAGCTCGGCTGGCTGCCTGATTTTGGTCGGAGTAGTGACGCGGTATTCGCCTCGCCCTTTGATTACTTTCTTGATGGCTTGCTGCACCTGATCTTACCGATGCTCGTGCTCTCCCTGGCCTTTATGGCCGGTTGGAGTCGCTATATGCGCGCCAGCATGCTCGAAGTCAAACGTCAGGACTACATGCGCACTGCCCGGTCTAAGGGGCTGGGACCGGTTGCTATCCTGGCGCGTCACGGCCTGCGCAACGCCTTGATTCCGGTGTTAACCGTCGTCGCTATCGATTTTGGCGCTATCGCCGGTGGGGCGGCTGTGACAGAAACGATCTTCGCCTGGCCTGGCCTGGGAAGCTTTTTTATCGAATCTTTAACCGGGCGTGATTACCCGGTGCTTATGGCGATGCTGTTGATGTCGGCAGTGATGGTCATTTTGTTTAATCTGCTGGCTGACGTACTGTATGGCGTGCTTGACCCGCGCATTCGCTACAGCTAATGGCCTTTGACGATCATTCTCTACTGGCTGAACCAGCGCGGCAAGGCCGCTGAAAGGAACCTGAGCCATGAGTACATCATCCAAGATCGTCCCACCGTCGCTTCCTGAAGACCAAAACATAGATGAGCTACTCTTCCTGACCCCACAACTCGCGCGTAAGCGACGCAGCCAGCTTCAGATTATTGTTGATCGCTTTGTCCGTAACCGATTGGCCGTCGCGGGGCTGGTTGTGCTGCTCCTGATGAGCCTGGCGGCGATCCTCGCGCCGCTGCTCTACCACGCCACCGCGACCTATGACCCATCGACATATATTAACCTCAAGCAAAGCCCGGCCTTTCAGGGGCCATCGCTTCAGCATCTCCTTGGAACTGATGAGCTTGGGCGTGATGAAATGACGCGCATCCTCTACGGTGGGCGCGTCTCTCTGCTGATCGGTATCTCTTCGATGTTTATGGCGCTCTTCGTAGGCGTCACCATCGGCGCGCTCGCCGGCTACTTTGGTGGCATCGTTGATAACCTGCTCATGCGCGCCACCGATATTATTCTGGCGATTCCACTCTATCTGCTGCTCTTTGTCCTCTCGGCCAGCTTCTCCAATGGCTCGATCCTCAGCGTGGTGATTCTCATTGCTATCTTTAGCTGGACCTATACTGCTCGCCTGGTGAGAAGCGAGTTTCTGGCCCTCAAAGAGCGCGAATTTGTGATGGCGGCGCGCACGCTGGGGGCCAGCAACTTCCGCTTGATGGTGCGGCACATTTTGCCCAATGCCGCCGGACCCATCATCGTCAGCGCGACCATCCTGGTTGGAGCCAATATTATTACCGAATCCATCCTGAGCTTCTTTGGTTTTGGCATCCAGGTCCCCCTGGCAAGCTGGGGAACAATGGTCGCCAATGCCAAAGATTACTTTTTGCAGGCCCCGATACTTGTC
>DASTZT010000404.1:0-6929 GCA_035764225.1 Ktedonobacteraceae bacterium | reverse complement strand
GATCATTTCCATACCGTCCCTAAACCAACGCAAGAGGTAACGTTCGAATGCTGGACCAGCACGGCAGCCCTTGCTCGCGACACTAAACGCGTGCGCATTGGACAGATGGTCACCTGCAATGGATATCGCAATCCGGCATTGCTGGCGAAGATGGCAAGTACGGTGGATGTGATGAGTCATGGACGGCTCGATTTTGGCATTGGAGCCGGGTGGTACGAGCACGAATTTCTGGCTTATGGCTACGACTTTCCCGATGGGCCTACCCGTTTACGCCAATTGCGCGACGCCGTGCAGATTATCCGCGCTATGTGGAGCGAGGAAGAGGCTGTATTTGAGGGCAAATATCACCAGGTACGTGGAGCGATTAACCAGCCAAAGGGCGTCCAGAAGCCACATATTCCACTGCTGATCGGCGGCGGCGGTGAAAAAGTGACCTTGAAGCTGGTCGCCCAGTACGGTGACGCGTGCAATGTCGGTCATCTCGATAATGAAGGATTGGCCCGCAAATTTGACCTTATCAAGCAGCATTGTGAAAACGTGGGCCGCGACTACTCCACCATCTGGCGCACGGTGCTCTTCAACTGCGCCATCGCCGAAACCGATGAGGAGGCAATGACCAAAAGTACGCCGTTCCAGCGCAATATTCCCTCAGGGCGTATTCGCAACCAAGCGCTGGTAGGCACCCCGGATGCCATACGCAAGCGACTGGAGGAGATTGAGCAGGCAGGAGCGCAGGAGGTCATTATTTTCTTGCCCGATTCCGCCCAGTTGGAGTCCGTTCGTATGTTTGCTAACGCGTGCATCAAAAAATAATGCCGCGCTGACAACCAGAGGAAGCAACGTAGTAAAAAGCGAGCACCCTCCTGGGTGCCCGCTGCAAAATATCTAGCCTTGTGCTTCAAGTTTCTAGGGCAGGTGGATAGCTATCCCAGAGCGATAGCATCCCCTAGATTCGAGTTTCCTTCCAGAAAATGAATTTTACTGACTTCGTCCGCATGCGGCCCGGTGTAACGTAGAATGGAAAGACCGTTGCGGATATCGACCACGTAGATCAGGCCATTGCTAATAATCGGATAGCTCCAGACCTGAACGTTACTCGACCCCCCGCCCAGCGCCGGATCTTCGTTGGCAACCTGAGCCAGTGGATTCGGTGAGAACCATCCTGCCTGGGATGGCTGGTTCGGATTAGCGATATCGATAGCCTGCAAGCCACCTGAGTGCCAGGCAACGAAGGCCACATCTGGCAACACCGTCGGATTATGCGACGAATAGCTGCTAAATTGCTCGGTTAAGCTATCATCGCCCTTGCTGCCACAGAAAGAGGCCTGATTCTGGGCAATTTTGTATTCTCCGACAATTTTCGGATGGGCGGGATCGGCAATACCAACCAGATGGACCCAGCCCCACGGACAGCCAGCGCTGCGAGCCGTCGCCGTCCCGTAAACTTCATCGGTCGTGAGCACAAATGGGCGACCGGGCACCTGCACGGCTGAATGACCATTGGGGCAGGTATTAGTACATGGAGCAGGATTGCCCCAGAGCGGACGACTGGCAGGGTCAGTGAGCAGGCGCAACTGAGGATGGGCGGCGTTTTTCGCGACATCGCTGGTATCCAGCACGAGGATCTCTCCCGCTTCCATCGCAAGATACGCCCGATTGCCATCGGCGGTCACTCCCATAGAATGCACGAAGAGATTAAAGTTATAAAGGGCAGGATCATTGGCCTGTGGATAGCGATTATTCCAGTTCCCTTCCGCAACCTCGGTTATCTGGCCGCCTGTTGCCACATGGCTGATATCGGCGATGAACAGATTTGGCACGTTTGTATTGACGGACAGCGTCGGCGTCGAGATATAGAGCAGCGCCCTGTTCGCATCATGCGGATCGACCCAGAGGAACATCTCGTGCGGCACAAGCGAACGACCGGCTTTCGAAGTTGGCACATAGCTTTTGATGAAACGCGGATGCACCGGGTCGCTCAAGTCAAAGAATGTTAGATCAAAGGGAGAAACGGCGTCCGTTCCTTGCGAGCAGGCATGCATAGTGGCGCTACAGCGAAAATTCATCACGATAAGCAGCTTCTGCTGAGGCCAGACACGTAACTCGCGCGAAGAAATACCAGCATTCCCCTCAAAAGGCGGTCCGATCTCACCGACAACGCGAGGTTGAGCAGGATCGGCAGCGCTCACAATCAGGACGCCGGGATGCGGATGCGGACAGACGTTGGCGGGACCACGAGGATCGCCACTGCCGCAAGTATTTGAGCCGTCCGTGCGGTTCCCAATATAAACGTACTGCTGATAGATTGCCAGCGCGGAGTTCATCCCACGTCCAAAGAGGGAGTTCTGCCCCACCAGAGTGAGATTTGATGAGGCACCAGCTGTACCGCTCCCAGCGCCAGCAGCAGTGGTGGGCTGGATGCTTTTACCCAGCGTGCTTGTTTTGGGCAACATACTGACAAACACAATCACGATAACCACTATCACGACCAGCGCAGATGCGACCAGTATGCTCCAGCGACGGCGCGTCATGGCTTCCTCCCATTAAAAAACGTTAGCTAACGGACTTTCCCCTGGCGCGCCGTCCTGCCCACAACATGGCCTGTATTATTGCACGATAATAGATGCTGTCATGGACGGATGAATACTGCAATGATAGGTATATGTCCCTGCTTTGGTGAAAGTAAAGCTATAGCTCTGCCCTGTGGGTAAGCCACTAGAGCCGAATGCCCCCTGATCCGCCGTGACGGTATGCGTGGCACCATCGTTATTAGTCCAGGTCACTTTCGTACCCACCTTGACAGTAAGCACTGCGGGAGCAAAAGCGAAATTTGCGATAGCAATGCTGTTCCCATTGCTCGCCGGAGCCGTTGTAGGAGCCGGGGTGGGAGCAGGCGTTGGTGTATCGGTGGGAGTCGGAGCAAGGGTGGGGGCGGGCGTTGGAGCCACAGTAGGCGTGCTCGCCGCACCAGTGCTAGCGCCTCCACATGCCGCTAGCAAAGCCAACAAGCTCATGGCAAGGAGAAAAAAACTGATTTTTGTGCCAATGGTGAGATGCTGCTTCTGTATCACAATCTCTCTCCTGAAAATAGTTATGGTTGTTATGAATAGTTGAAACTCTATAAGGAAGGTGTTTCCCTTCTATGATAGAGGGTACGTAGCCAGGTTACATATTTGCTCTCGTGAGGTAATACAGGTAAAAAATGTATGACTGGCAGAAAATTATGCTCTTCCGCAACGGATAATCCAGCAAATCCTGGCTATCCCGCCTGTTTAGAGGTCCGTTTGACTACCGTGCCGCCCATGCCCGGCAGTAAAGCGGCGTGCGCCTTCACGAGTTTCGCCAGAATTGATCACTTGCAGACCCCGTCGCGTCTCATTATGCAAAGCTTCGTTGAGAGGAAGCGACCATTGCTCATAGGACGAGAGGCGATCAGAGCGCAAGCAAAGCTGTGGGAAACGGGCGAGTTCTTGCGCAAGCTCAATCGCCATATTGAGCGCACCAGCACGCGGGGAGAGACGATTAGCCAACCCGATACTCAACGCCTCTTTGCCGGATACACCGCGCCCGGTGAGAATCATGTCGAGAGCATGACTATGACCTATCAAACGCGGCAAACGAATGGTGCCCCCATCAACCAGCGGCACTCCCCAGCGCCGGCAGTACACGCCGAAGGTGGCGTTTTCAGCCGCCACGCGCAGATCACACCAGAGCGCAAGTTCCAGGCCGCCTGCGACCGCATAGCCCTCCACCGCCGCAATTGTGGGCTTGGAGAGCAACATACGTGAGATCCCTAACGGCCCATCGCCATTCTCCTTCACCTGGAGAGCACGCGTGCCATCCGCGATGGATGTGAGATCAGCGCCGGAACAAAACGTGCCACCGCTTCCGGTCAATACCGCAACGGAAAGCGTCTCATCGGCGTCGAAAGCGCGAAATGCCTCTACCAGCGCCAACGCGGTCGGACCATCGATAGCATTGCGCACTTCTGGTCGATTAATTGTGATAACAAAAACGGCATCAATCTTCTCGGTCAGCACTGTATTTACAGTTGCATGCCCGGCATCAGCGGTCATGACTGTTCCTTTCCTCTAATATGCTCTTCGCGAACGTACCTATGACAAACACGGAAATGGTAAATAACTATTCAGTTTGTACTTACATAGGACGCTTCTGTCAAGTCAGGACATTATCCTCACATGATCCGTCTTGGTCGATACTGGATAGCCTCTGCGATATGATTGGCGGCGATAATATCGCTCTCGGCCAGATCAGCAATGGTCCGTGCGAGCTTGAGGATGCGGTGGAAGGCGCGAGCGGAGAGGTGCATCTGCTGCATAGCAGCCTTCAGCAATTTTTCTGCCGAGGCATCGACATTGCAAGAGTCGCGCACTTCCGATGGTCCCATCTCGGCATTACAGGTCAATTTTGTGCCTGCAAAACGTTGGAGCTGGCGTTCGCGTGCAGCCTGGACCCGTTCCCGAATCATGGCCGAGGTTTCCATATTGCGCTTATCAGCCAGCTTCTCGTAATCAACACGCGGAACCTCCACATGAATATCGATGCGGTCAAGAATTGGGCCGCTAATACGCTTGTTGTAACGCGCTATGGCCGTTGCCGAACAGCTACACTCTCTCACTGGATCACCATAATAGCCACAGGGGCAGGGATTCATAGCGGCCACCAGCATGAAATTTGCCGGATAGGTGATGGTTCCTTGAGCACGCGAGATGGTCACGATTTTATCTTCTAGCGGCTGACGCATGACCTCAATCACATTCTGACCAAATTCTGGCAATTCGTCGAGGAAAAGCACGCCGCGATGGGCCAGGCTGATTTCGCCGGGACGCGGGATACGCCCGCCGCCAACCAATCCAGCGTGGCTGATCGTATGATGAGGAGCGCGAAATGGTCGCTGACGCACAAGCGGCACATCGGAAGAGAGCATGCCGCTGACGCTATAGATTTTGGTCACGTCCAGAGCTTCCCCGATCACCATGCGCGGCAGGATCGATGGTGTGGCGCGTGCCAATAACGTCTTGCCCGACCCTGGAGGACCACTCATCAGAATATTATGCCCGCCACTGGCCGCCACTTCCAGGGCACGCTTCACATGCTCCTGTCCTCGTACGGCAGCAAAATCTTGCCCATAGATGATATCGTCGGCGTTATTCAGGATAGAAGGATCGCGCTCATATCGCGCTATTTTGTTCTCGCTATTGAGGTGAGCAACAAGCTGCCCCAGCGTTTCAACAGGATAAACCTCCACACCCTCAACCAATGTTGCCTCCAGCGCATCTATCGCAGGGACAAAGACCGTTTTGACGTGCTTCTCACGGGCCAGCGCCACCATAGGCAAAATGCCGTTGGTATGACGCAAGCTGCCATCGAGCGATAACTCGCCCAGGAAAAGACTCTCATCAATCTGTTCGCCTGGATTGATCTGCTGCGAGGCCAGTAATAGCCCTATGGCTATAGGAAGGTCGTAGGCCGGACCTTCTTTGCGCAGATCGGCGGGTGCCAGGTTAACGGTGATATGTTTATAGGGGAACAGGCAGCCGCTATTCTTGATGGCAGCTTTGACGCGCTCTTTGGCCTCATTGACAGCTGCGTCAGGGAGACCGACGATCATAAACGCTGCCAGGCCGTTTGAGAGATCAACTTCCACTTCGACCAATGCACCCTCAAGACCAACAACCGCACAACTACGAACCTTTGCCAACATCACTCCATCTCTCCTCATCAATATTCATGAGTATTATGCCGGAAAAGATAGAAAAATGCAAGATAGTTATTCCGTAATATTTTCTTCAAAATTCCGGTAAAGAAGATTGAAGGGGCACTATACGGGAGGATTAAGCTTCTGTGAGCCGAATTTACATATAGTATTCGTAGTTGCCCATACCTTCTTCATACGCTGCATAGAAAAGCGTTTTATCATTGGGAGGCAGGCTTTCAACAAACGCTTCCCAGTCATAGTGAGGATCGCTTGCCATTCGCTGCAGAATGGTATTCAGGGTCGCCAGGACGGGTTCTGCTTGTGAGCGTTCAATGTTACCACTGTTCACCTGCTCCTGCACGAAGGCAATCGTTGCTTTGATGGTCGCCAGCTCGGCCTCGGTATCGTCCGCGGGTTTTGGGGTCTCGCCATGTTCAGAGACAAAGGCACGAAAATCTTTGCTCATCGCCGCACCAGCAAAGTTCGCTCCTGCGGTTTTTGTGGAAAGATCAAAAAGGATGCTCCCCAATGTGGCATTACTGAGATTTGCACCGGATAAATTCGCGCCCCGGAAATCGCTTTTTGTGCAGACCGCCTCTCGCAGGTCCGCCCCGCTAAAATTTGCCTCATTGCACAAAGCATCATCGAGTTGGGCTCCGATCAGTTTGGCTCCGCTGAAATTTGCCCTGCTGAGGATAGATTGAGCAAAGCGTGCTTTTCGCGCATTTGCATTGACAAACGATGCTTCGGTAAGATCTACATGGAAAGAGAGCTGGCTAACGTTGGCATCATCGAAAACAGCATGCGCCCAGGTGCCATCACTAATAATCCCCCTTAAGGATGAATAGTTTAACCGCACTCCTGGCAGATTCAGATGACGGACAAAGATATTTTTATTGATCTGCAAACCTCGCAGATCCAGATCGGGCGCTACTTCATCTACATAAGGCAGAGAAGCAACAATCGCATGAAGCTGCTCTGAGGTCGTATTCGTTCCAAAGGTCTGATAAAGAGCCTGTACTTTTTGCTGTCCCTCCGGCGTCTCCCAACGTGCTTTCAATTGCTGACGCGTTGCCATTTTTATATCTCCATTACGGTAAGATAGGATGTTTGTAAAGGTATTCGATCAGATATTCTACCCCATTAGATGTGTATTTGAGGATTTTACCACTTGATTTTTCTGCTGTCCAATCAAATATATTATAGGTAT
>DASTZT010000403.1:0-5175 GCA_035764225.1 Ktedonobacteraceae bacterium | reverse complement strand
CTCGACACCCCCTTTGGCTGATTTCAATATTGACCTCTTTTCCGCTCGCCTGGTTGCGGCTGATTCCGCTAAACTTTCCCATTGGTCCACTTTCTATTGTAGAATAGAAGCGTGCTTTTTGACGAGCTATAAACTTGCTCCCAAATAGAGGAAAGGAAACAATATGGGCTTACTTGATGGAAAAGTCGCTATTTTGACGGGGTCCGGGCGTGGGATTGGCGCTGCTGCCGCTCAATTATTTGCCTCCGAGGGTGCGGCGGTGGTCGTGAGCGATCTGGACCCGGCACCAGCTGAGGAGACAGCCGCCACAATTCGCAACGCAGGCGGCAAAAGCATTGTCGTTGCGGGCGATGTTACCGATCCCGCCTTCCCCGATCAGCTAATTAAATCAACCCTCGACGCCTTTGGTGGCATAGACATTATCGTCAATAACGCTGGCTACACCTGGGATGCCGTCATTCAGAATATGACCGATAAGCAGTGGTATGCCATGATCGATGTCCACCTGACCGCCCCCTTCCGCATTTTGCGTGCCGCCTCAGCCTTTATCCGCGACGCCGCCAAGAAAGAGCAAGCGGCAGAGGGGCAGGCCAGGCCGCGTAAAGTCGTCAACGTCTCCTCGGTCTCTGGCGTCTATGGCAACGCGGGTCAAGTCAACTATTCGGCTGGCAAGGCTGGCATCACTGGCGTCACCAAGACATTAGCAAAAGAGTGGGGGCGTTACAACGTGCAGGTCAACTGCGTCTGCTACGGCTTCATTGATACGCGCTTGACTGCCGCCAAAGAGAAGGGCGAAACGACCACCCGCGAGGGCGAGCAAGTCTCTCTCGGCGTACCAGAGCAGATGCGGCAGCTTGGCGCAATGATGATCCCTCTGGGCCGCCCTGGCACGCCGGATGAAGCTGCCGGACCCATGCTTTTCCTGGCTTCTCCGCTCTCCAACTATGTCTCCGGTCATGTGTTGGAGATTACTGGTGGGCGCGTCGGTTAGCGTTTCGCGTGCTGCATAGGCGGTTGTGTACTACAATGCACGACCTGCCTCTGCGATCTCGCGGGCCGTGTTGGTCGTAATCATATCGACGCCAGCTGCGACAACGCGAGCCAGGCGTTCATGCCATTGCGGCGTTCCGGCATCGAGGGTCCAGACATCCAGTTCCACACCTTCGCGGTGAAACAGCTCTGCGGCATGGGCCACGCCATCGGCAAGCATCTGCTCAAAGGCATCCAGGCGCAGGTGAGCTTCTCGTAAGCCGGAGACCAGCCGCAGAATGCCGCCCAGGCGGTCCGAGAGGTAGTCATCGACGGATGTCAAACGCCACCACGCCAGAGGATGGCGATCAAGATAGCCATAGGCACCGCGCGGTAGCCTGGCATCGCAATCTTCGGGCAGCCAGTCCAGGTAAGCGGCGGGATTAAAGCCCACCAGCAGGCTCGAATCGACGGTCAGCAGGCGGCGCAGGTTCCAGTCGGTGGCGCTGAAGATCACGCGATCCTTCACCGGCTGGGCCAGGCGAGCCAATTCTTCAACGCGTGGCCACGGTAGCGGTTGAAGATCCTTCATATCCAGTTCGACCAACGTTGGGGACGGAATATGCGCCATTGTATCGGCAGCCTCGCTAAAAAGCATGGGCTGATGCGACGAGACCTCGCCCCGATGCAACAGGCGTAAACCGCTAACCTCCTGGCGCGTCATATCGCGGATGGAGCCGATGTCACCGCTGTTTGAGAGAGCACTGGCATCGTGAACAATCAGAAAATCGCTATCGTGGAGCATATGGAGATCAATCTCGGTCCGCGCCACGGGTGCGCGTAAACATTCTTCCAGAGCTGCCAGCGAGTTCTCAGGGTAGTCACCGCTCCAGAGGCAGCGATGGACCTTGAGCTGTACTTTGTGACCTGATGCCGTCTGAAAAAAAGAGTCGGGATGTGGATGCGAAGAGACAGTGGCGTGCTCACCATTTTGACCTGTAGGCATTGCTTTTTCATCTCCCAATGAGCAGAGTCAAATTTATAACTGGAGTATATGGCGGTCATTATGGGATGTCAAGTTAGAAAGATGGACAGCCAGGGCTTTTCCGCTCTAGCCAGCAGCGAGCAGACCCAAAGCTTTTTCCGTTCTGGCCAAAAGCAAGAATAGCGAAGACAGCCACACATTCGTACCGACAAGCTTCAGCGCGTCCGATTTATCGCATAGTTGATGAAGGACAGGCAATAAATTGGACGCGAGCGAGAATAGCGAAGACAGCCACACATTCGTACCGACAAGCTTCAGCGCGTCCGATTTATCGCATAGTTGATGAAGGACAGGCAATAAATTGGACGCGATGGAATCGAGTCGCTACGAAGGAAATGGACAAGTCCTACCTCCACAGCAAAGAAAGGTATGAGCGATGTTAAAAGAAACGGCGCTCCACACATTAAAAACGTTACTCCCCAAAGGACAGGTATTTATTGATCGAGCCTCGCTTGTAACTTATGAAGTTGATGCAGGGCTGGATAAGGGCAGACCGGAAGGAGTCGTATTTCCACGCACACCCGACGAGGTTGCGCGCGTCGTGCGTTGGGCCGCAGAGCACCATATCCCCCTGGTTGCTCGTGGAGCCGGGACAGGCTTATCCGGGGGAGCTGTAGCTGATCGAGGAGGGATCATCGTCGAATTTTCACAGATGAACCAGATCCTCGACGTGGATGTGGAGGGACGGAGCGCAGTCGTCGAGCCAGCACTGATCAACCTGCGCCTGGACGAACGCGTCAAAACGCAGGGGCTATACTTTCCACCGGACCCGGCAAGCCAGCGTGCCTCAACCATTGGCGGCAACGTAGCAGAGAACTCCGGTGGCCCTCACTGCTTCAAATACGGCGTCACCACCAACTACATTACCGGTATGGAGGTCGTCCTGGCTAATGGCCGTCGTGCGCGGGTTGGCGGCCATGCGCGGGACTATCCTGAGTACGACCTCTGCGGACTGATTACGGGCAGCGAGGGCATGCTCGCGGTCATGACCTCCATTATCGTACGGCTGGTGCGCAATCCTCCCGGCATCAAAACCATGCTCGCCGTCTTTGACTCGGTGGAGCAAGCAGGCGTAGCGGTTTCCGCAGTGATCGCGGCAGGCTTAGTGCCAGCGACTATGGAAATGATGGACCAGAAGATCGTGGGCATCATCGAGCCATTCGCCCACGCGGGCCTTCCGCAAGATGCCGGAGCCGTGCTCATCATCGAAGTCGATGGCTACCCAGAAAGCCTGGACGCGCAAGCGGACGAGATCACGCGTATCCTTCAGCAGCACGGAGGATACAATATGCGCACTGCTCGCGACGAAGAAGAACGCGCGAAAATCTGGCTGGCCCGTAAGAGCGCAGCCGGAGCGATGGCCCATCTCAGTCCCGCCCTCTACACCGTAGATGTCACCGTGCCGCGTAGCCGCCTGGCGGAAATGCTGACCGAGGTCAATCAAATTTGCGCCGCTCACGGTCTGCGCGTCGGCCATGTATTCCATGCCGGAGACGGCAATCTCCATCCGCTCATTCTTATCCCCGAACCCGGCAACCCCGAATTGATGCATCACGTCCACACCGCAGCCTGGGAGCTGGTCAAGCGTTGTATCGAAATGGATGGTAGCCTCTCAGGCGAGCATGGCGTCGGCACCGAAAAGCGCCAATACATGCCCTTGATGCACACCTCTGCTGAACTGATGGCAATGTGGGACATCAAACAGGCATTCGACCCCTCCGGCATCCTCAATCCAGGCAAAGTATTCCCGCCACCATCAGCCAACGAGACAGGTCCATTCGCAGGCTATAGCACCTATCAATCAACCGCCGCTCAAACTCTGACTCAGCAATCGCCCTTAAAGCAAACCTTCACGCCATCAACGGCAGAAGAGGCAGCGCAGAGCCTGCTAACCTGCTCAAAATCAGGCCATCCCGTACGCATCAGCAACGCTGAACAAAGCGACGCGGAATCGTCCTGCCTCCTCCGTACCAATAAACTAAGCGGCATCAAAACCTACGCGCCCGACGATCTCTACATCACGGTAGGCGCAGGCACCCCCCTGAGCGAAGTGCAAGCTTTCCTGGCGCAAAACCACAACCAGATCGCCATCGCCTCACCCTGGCCTGACGCAACTATTGGAGGGCTGGTGGCCGCCAACATCAACGCGCCGTTCCGCATGCGCTATGGCCCGTTGCGCGACCTCGTGTTATGCGCAACCGTCGCCCTGGCCGATGGACGTATCATTCGTACGGGCCGTCCCATCGTCAAAAATGTGGCGGGCTACGACCTGACCAAAGCCTTCGTTGGCTCTCACGGCACGCTGGGACTGTGTACCGACCTCACCCTCAAAATCACCGTCCAGCCACGCACTAAGCGCACATTGCTGATAGCGGTCGATGATATGCGCTACGGCCTGATCTGGGGCAGGAGTATACTGCCACTGGCCCTGACCGCCTCAGCCATCATCCTGAGCAAAGGTCATACAGGAGCTAACTTGCCAGAGAGCAACTATCTGCTAGCCTACACCGCCGAAGGTTTGCCAGAGGATGTCCAGGCAGAGCTGGCCCAGGTTCGCCAGACATTACAAACGGCAGGCGCTCCAGAGCCAGTCGAGAGCGAGTCAATCAGCGGGACCGATATCTGGGTTGAGACACTGAGGAACGCGCTCGCCACATCTTTGCAAGTACGCGTAGGCGTGCCTGTGAGAGATTTGCCAGCCTATATGCAAGATCAAACCAAAGCCCTCCACGCAGGGAATTTCGTTGCAGACATCGGCAATGGGCTTGTCTATGCGCTCAAACAGTGCGAAACAGCGCAGGATGCCGGGCAATGGCTGGAAACGTTGCGCAAGCCCGCCCTGGCTACCGAAGGTTACGCCATTGTCATGCACGAGCCAGCACGCTTGCAAGGCAAGCTTGATCGCTGGGGATATCAACCGCAGGCATTAGATGTAATGAAGCAATTAAAGGCTCGCTGGGATGCAGAGGGCATCCTCAATCGAGCAGCATTTATTGTATAGAAAATCAGGGTACCTCTCGGTACCCTGAAGCAGTTAGAACACAACAAACTGGGCTTTCCCCTCAAGGCTGAACTCATGATACAGCTCTCTCGCCCCTTTTTGCCCTGGCTGAACGCCCACGAGATGCTTTGTCACAACCGCAAACGTTTTAAAGTTCTGC